>JAXMKZ010000058.1 GCA_034370385.1 Coriobacteriia bacterium | reverse complement strand
GCTGAGCTTATCAGTAACTGTTACGAGCTCCAGCGTGAGTTATTTAATACTGTGGTAGCAAATTCTATCGCGACACTCATGCCTGAAATAAAAAATCTCAATCCACAATTTAGGCATTCCGTCAATGCGTAAGTCCTATATTTTTCGAAAATTTATATTTTGAATAACGGTAAAAAGTGACATTTCTATCCTTAATATTAGGTTAAAAAATGCCGCCGGATTGACGTGTACCTCACTCTAAAGTTAAGATTTGGCGCTCCGCAAAAAGCCGCCAATATCGGCGACGTCAAAAACGAACCATGATTTGTGTTCGAGCACTGTCTTGGTTCGGCCTTCACTCAAAAAAGCAGTAACCTTCCTTGAGTGCGACTATTGTTATTCATAAACTCCAAATCACGAACAAAAAATAATGACAACAACGGGTTGCAAAAAAGCCGGTGTTTTATTGACCTTATCAATCTTCTTAACATCTATTCATTATCTCCTTAACACATCACAACAGTAAAAAAGCTCAGTGGACTAAAAATAGTTGATTTTCGACCGCAATCGTTGCCGATCTAAACACCCTTTTTAACAGGGGGAGAGGTAAGATTAGTTTGTTAAAATTAGGGTTGAGGTTGCTAGGTTGACCTTGGGGGAGGTGGCAACCTCGTCAACCTCGGCAACCATTTTCGGAAACCATTTTTT
The DNA here is from genome assembly GCA_034370385.1 of Coriobacteriia bacterium. Lineage (NCBI taxonomy): Bacteria > Bacillati > Actinomycetota > Coriobacteriia > Coriobacteriia bacterium. The sequence goes on along the minus strand of JAXMKZ010000058.1, from coordinate 10,694 downwards.
GGGCGGGGTGTGTTTTACTATGATTTTAGTGTTTAACGTTCACGCACCCTCATTGTTAGCTTCATTATTTGATTGTTAGCAGATGTTTAACGGCAATTCCAGGCCGGTTTTAATTCACTGATCAATGCATCTTCCAAGCCTGCCGCCAGATTAATCGTGAACTCACCAAACCGCAGTAAACCGGTATCTGCCAGAGCATAAATTTCAACATGTCTTTCCAGCGCCAATAGGATTTTTATTTCAATGTTATTGCGAATGTTTGTTACCTGACTAGGCCCTGGTCGCTGATAACCCATGAGCCTTTTCGGTAAAGTTTGCGTAGTTTTACCAATGTAGAAAACCTGACCCTCACCACTGATAAACGCATACAACACATTAGCTGACGTTGTTGCTGTATCAAGTTTAAATACCAATCTGCCTTCGACTAACCGCCAGTCACCAACCCTGTTAAAACCAATATCCATAAGACGCTGCCTATTATCTAAACCCATTTAATTTCATCCCATTTTAAACTTACTGTAGATGGAAATGATAATAGCCATTAATGCAAATGGCACGCGTAATAATTGCCGTTGGTTAGTCAGCGAGTTATTTAGTCAATCAATAAGTCAACCCATAAGTTAGCTTTCTCCAGTCTAGTTAAATAGAGAGATGGTATTATTGAGTATATGGCTGATCCTAAAAAAGCCATAGAAAGATAACCCAATTTAGCTAATTGACAAGGTAACAAACAATGACAACAAACAAATCTATCAGTAAAATGACAATCCCTGCTTATATGAATTGCAGCAAGATAATATATGTAGGAGCCCCCGGTGAGAATAAACCCTTTACTATTCACCCTGATGACCAAACTGATCCTAATGAACGAATATACCTGTACTACGACCGGTTATCAAAACGGATGCATATATTTAATCCTGATAGTTATGAGGGAATAGAATCACTACCCAAGAAAAAGATACTGGGCTTTACCAGTTCGGTGTTATATCGGGGTATTTACATAGATGGCAGTGAGCTGGTAGTACCGGTGTATGACTATGCGGCTAATACTGAATTATCCCTCAGTGAGGTTGTCGAAATAGCACAGAGCGGTGAATGGATGGTAAGAGATAGTAATAACCAGTATGATATTTATAAAAGCAATGACAAACCTAAATGGTCGGATAACTCATTCGAGGACTTATTGCAGATCGCCTTCGAGGGGCATGTAATAGAGAGCGAAAGCCATCCGTTAGTGAAAAACTTTAGATACTTGAAATAAAGTGTGTGAACCAAAGCTATTTATTTAATAATTTTGGTTCAGATATTTGATTGATGGAAATACCAGCACCTGAAAATGATGCTGGTATTTTTTACCAAATGGCGCTACCGACAAACTAATATAATTAGAGTTCGTAATCGTCGTATGTTTGCAAAACATCTTGATTGGTAATGCCAAGATAACGCAGAGTGGAACTGGTATTCGAGTAGTTCAGAACTCGCGCAATCGTTTCAACTTTCACGCCATCTCTGTACATCGCCATACCCCGTGATTTTCTCATCGAGTGGGTGTTGATGGTTAGGCCGAGCATGTCACCGGTTTCTTTAAACACGCGACTGACAGAAACCCGACTAATCGCTTTACCTTTAGCGCGGTTGCAATTAACTTGGAACAACCAGGTATCCGTTGGATATTCTTGCCGCCTACGGGTAATCACGGCAATGGCGGCAGCGTTCAACCTAATGGTTTTAGGTTTACTGGTCTTGGCTTCAGTCAGGCTCAAGGTGCGCTCAGGGATGTTCAGGTCAGCATACTTCAAGCGTAACAAATCGCCGATGCGCAATGACAAGTTAACGCCCACCTTCCAGATGTCCGCATAGAGTTGGCCGTATTTATTCATCAGGGCGGCATGGACCATATCAATTTCCGCTTTGGTTACCGCGTCAACAGTGTTCATTCTATGTACTCCTTTTGCTAGAAAGTACATATTATATTACATAGAAAGGTGGTTGAAACGACTTAGTGACTATAAATCAAATACTTATGATTGTAAGTAACACAAGGGGATTCTGTTACTTAGGTCTGGAGGGGGAGTTGGTGAAAATACTGTTGACTTGAACCGGTTGCTAAGGTAGTGAAACTCGGTTATGCTTAGGTCGCGAAGGCGGTAGTTAAGTCAACAGTGATCAGGAAGGGTAAACTTTAGTGAGTGGTGTCGTTACCAAAAACAGCATCCAGGGTAGGTGCAGTTAGCACAGCTTCACCCCAATGTTCTAAATCTTGTTCACCGGCGCTACTCAATTTATCAGATACCCAATTAGGTAGGTCACCAAAGCGGCGTGCCAATTGTTTTCTCAGCAACTTAGATTCACCTTGAATTACACCTTGAATCACACCTTGAGTAACACCCTCCAGTAAACCTTCTTGCCTAACCTTAGCAATCTCAAATCTTTCCACACTGGTTACATATTGCATTTTAGTACTCTCCTCGATGTCATTAATTTCTTGCCATAGTTCTTGTGCTAATTCTTCGGGTAGCCGCATCATCCAGTCAATGACCCTAAACAGATCAACGACCTTTTGCCGTTCCCATTGCCGTTCATACAACAGCCTGACCAACAAACGTTTAGCCTGGTAACGAGCGGTATCATCTTTACGGGTTCGCTGTGTCTGGATATGTGCAGCGGTAACGATGGCGAAAGGATTATCTGACACCTGTAATGCCTCCAACTGGTCGTGGTAATCAGTCAACTTGGCAATCGGAAAGTGGATCGATGTTTCACACCCCAAGACATTGTAACTAAAATAATCCGGTTTCCAGTTCACATGCACATCGGCTAATACTGCCATACTGGCTATGGGTCGGTGGTAACGATCGAATAGCCGGTAATTATAGACAAATATCCGTTCAGCGAATTCTGCCTGCTGACTACCTTGTACTTCAATATGGATGTAAACCCACTTCTCGCCGCCTGTGCATAAAGTGACCCTGACCAGCTTATCAACGAAGCGTTTACCCAGTTCGGCATCCTGCACCACGGCTCTTAATTCGTTATCCAGAAACGCATACTCTTTCGGCCAGTCAATCTGTGCACAGGCATCAGGAAAGTAAAAGGCCATGAAATCTGGAAAGAAATGTTCAATCGCTTCCTTCCAAGGTGAATCGTATTCATCTGTTACATGGGTAGGCGTTTCAGTACCTTCAACCGTTATACTTTCTGCCTTCAGCTCCAGTTTTTCATCCCGCTCAGTCATGACATCCCTCAGTTAATTGATACTTATTATAGGGGCATTAGTTTACCTAAGCAATGCAACCCCGACCGTCACCGGCACTAGCCCAACTTTTATTTGGTACTATGGTATTTATATGTTACATTTGCCATGTAGTATTAGTGTAGTATTTAAATCGTTTATGGAGATGTTCAATGAAAATAAATTTAACTAAACCCATTATTGACAAGGCGTTACAGGAAGGTAAGCGTTGCCTACTCTGGGATGATCAGGTCACTGGCTTATATGTTGAGGTGCGCACCAGCGGCAAAGGCAGTTATATCCTGCGCTACACCAGTCCATTACACGGTAGACAGTCAATGACATTAGGGTCAACCGACATTATCAAATTAGACGATGTCAGGCAAAAAGCGCGTGAACTGCTGACCGATGTCTACTTAGGCAATGAACCGGCACACCATAAGTTACAACTCAAAAATGCCATGATACTGGATGAAGTGATCGACAACTATTACCTCCCCCATATTAAAGCCTATAAACGCAGTTGGGAATCCGACTTCAGTATCTTGAAAAACCATGTCAGGCCAGCACTGGGTCAGTTAAAGATCAGTGCCATCCAGACCGAAGATATTGCTCGGTTGCAGCGTAGTATGAAGGAAAAAGGCTTGGCGGCAGCGACCTGTAATCGAGTTGTCATCCTCTTGGGTTTTCTGTTTAACCTGGCCATTAACCAGTGGAAACTACCGGCTATCAAAGACAATCCAGCGCGCGCCGTTAAGCAATTCAAAGTCGATAACCAGCAACAAGTATTCCTCAGTCCAGAACAAATTGAACGGTTATTCGTAGAAACCCGTAACTGTAGCCAGAACCCACAACTGGCTTACATCGTGGCCTTGTTAGCCTTAACCGGCGTCCGTAAGCGTAACGCCTTAAATGCAAAATGGAGTGAATTTGACGAAGCTAAACAGACCTGGTTAATCCCCACCACCAAATCAGGTAAAGCTCAAACCATACAACTGTCTGGGGAAGTGTTACAACTCTTGCTCATCTTATCCAGCAGAAACCAAAGTGACTACCTGTTCCCTAATCCTACTACCAACAAACCGTTTGGTAGTATCTTCTGCTCTTGGAATGGAGCACGAACCAGAGCCGGCCTACCCCATGTGCGTATTCATGACCTGAGACATACCTTTGCATCCTTACTGATTAATGCCGGTCATAGTCTATATGTGGTACAAAAAGCACTGGGTCATTACAACCCCAGTGTCACGATGCGTTATGCACACCTGGCCGATGAAACCTTGAAGCAGGCCAATAATGCGGTAGGTGGTCTGATCAAAGCCGGTATGACCAGTGTATTGCAACCTAATGGTACAGAGTCTAACCCTAACCCCTCCTTAACCCCCAAGCTGGACCTATCCCAAAAGGGTCGGGGGATTGGGGGCTAGGGGGCTAGGAGTAAATAGCATTTAGTAATCAACAAGATAAGAAAAAGCTGTAGCCCCCACCAACCCCTTAGCCCCCTTCCCTTTAGGGCTATCCCTAAATCCCAAAATCCCTAAATCCCTGAACCCTAGAATCCTGTTACAGTTATCAAGTTGCAAACTCCAGCTTCACCTACCACGACCAAGACGCTTAATCACATCCACTAACCAGCCACCTGGATCAGCAAGTCCTTTGGGTAATTCTTCCTGCAGATATTCAGCAATAACGTCTAACTCAGTTGCACGTAAGGTGAAGGTTGGCACACGAAACAACGCTTCCCTATCAGCTGAACTATGTAATTGCCGGTCATTGTTGCTGCCGTTAATTGGAGGGTGAACATCAGGATGACTTTCATTACTTCCACTGCCATGTTGTAACGGCTGGTCAGTTAATTCTGCCGCTGAATTAATTTCTCCAGTAGACAAAGAAGAAACAAAAGAATCATTATTTTGCTTAGATGATTGTTCCTCATATTTGACTTCAGGAGGGTTGTTATTGGTTCCTGTAACTGCTTCTGTATTCGTTATTGCAGCTGTCCCCAAAATAGCTAACCGGTCAGCACTGGCATCATAGTGTTCATCACCTAAGTCATCCTGATTCAAGACACTCATCAAGGCTGCATATTCAGTTTTAGCCATAATCGGTGCCTGATAAGGACGGTACTGAGGTCGTTCAGCAAAGGCCTTTCGTGCATTCTTAACATCAACCTGACCAATGATTTGATTCTTCTGTCTGGCCTGATTAATCAGTTCAGCTTGTTGGTACACGGGTAACTTGTTCAGGTCATAAGCCGCTCTGGGCGAGACAATAACCCGATCAGTTACCGCTTCCCGAATCACTTCAGACACGGTGTGTAACTTGTTCAATACTGATACCTGCATCGCATCAATGCCTAACTTCTTGGCAATATCTCGACCCAGTAAACCCTCACCCATTAACTGATGTACCGCATCGGCTAACTCTAAAGCGGTCATGGCTTTGCGCTGAACATTCTCAGTTAACTGTTCCAAAAGAAGCTGGGGCGATGCACTTTTCTCGAGAGAATGATGCGCAATGAGCATCACTGGCACTTCAGAAAGCTGCGCCATTAAGGCGGCACGATAACGTCTTTCACCTGAAATAATGCGAAAACGATGCGCATCTATTGCGCAAACACGTAGCGGTTGGAGTATGCCGTACTGCCTAATCGACTCGGCCAGACCTGCTAAAGTGCGCGCTTCATTGACTTCATCCGGTGCTTCCAGCTCACGTCGCGGTTGCTCAGGGTCTACTTCAAGTTGCTCAATAGGCAGGTAGTGCAGGGCAGGTTGCTGTATTGAATCGTTCATAAATTAATTATCCTGAGCATCATAATTGTGTCACCGGAGGGCTGATATGTTTAGCAAACCAGAACAATCCTGTGTAAGAAACACTGGCTCGACTGATGTGTAATTGCTGCGCTAATGATTCTAATTGTGCGGCCATTTCAGCAGGAAGGAACAAGTTAAACTGTGCCCAACCCTGACGCTCCCCCTTGTCAGAACGATGTGAGATCGGTGCTCGCCATAGCAATCCTTGTTGCCAAGGTGCCTGTTGAATGAACAGAGACAGGATGTCCTGACAGGCCAATTCTAAACTGGAGCCGTGTTGTTTGGCATACGCTTTCAAGTACAAACGTAATGCGGAAGGTAATCGAGTTTGCATTAAAACGAGATCAGTTGAAGTCATAAGCGTGATAGAAAAATGATAAATGATGAATAAAACATGATGGAAAAAATGATCAATGATGAATAGAAAAATGCATAAATAATGCGTAAACAATGCGAATAAAATTTCATTTGCTACAACAAAAGCACTCACTATCAAGAAGGTGCGTGATGAAATGAGCATAAAACAACCCACTAAAAACGTGTTAAACAAATAACAAATGAGCACGAATAAATAACAAAGTCGCAATGAAATCTTGAGGAATCTTTACAAAGTTTCAACGAAATCTTGAGAAAGTCTCAACGAAATCTCAACGGAATTTTGGGAAATCTTGAAAAAGTTTCAACAGATTTTCAAAAAATCTCGACAAGTTTTCATCAAATTCTTAACGGAATCTTGAACAAGTTTCGACAACTCTGCAGCAAAAGTTTAACGGCGTCTCGACAAATCTTGCAGCAAAAGCGCGAGAAATGTGCATCAAATCTTCAACGGAATCTTGAAAAATAAGCCTCAAATTAAAGCTCAGTATCAGGCAAAAACACCTAAAACAGCAAGCTGATTTGTTACCTTTATAGCTTAAATAAACTATAATATGACACAGTAAATTCATTATTGGAGTTCATTATTATGTCCACTCGTAACAAAGTTGAAGCCACCTTGATACCCAAATCTCACTTGAAAATGAAGTCACTTACCATCCGTTTACCCTCAGACATCATGAACAGAATGCAACGGATTAAGGATGATGCTGATGCATTAGGTTACGTATTTGATCCGCAAATCGTACTCACCAATGCCGTCGTCCAGGCCTTAAATCGCGCAGAAAGTGAACTGGAAAAGATACTGAATCAAGGCTCTCAATCCTGAAAATCAGCGGCAAAACCAGAGAAAAAGCAAAAAGTTAAGTCATTGAAAACAAGTGCTATTTTTTTATGACTTTTTTGCTCTAGTTAGTCCCTAGACAGTCGCCATTATGACCCTTGTTAAGAAGGAAAAATGCTACATGCGTGATAGTATGGGAAAGTGCGGGATCTTTAAAGAGGCATTTCAACAGCTAAATAAACTTTGGGTTGCTACTGTCAGGTAGTCCTTAGACAGTTATTTTTTAGGAAAAAATTAAAGTTATTTAAAAACAATAGATTGGAAAGGTACAAACTAGTAGTGTCACTGCAGGTGCAGCCAATGTCACTGAAGGCACGACTGCGACTTTTACTGTTGATTTAACCGGACGTGTTGCCGGTACAACTTACTCTGTAACGACTGCATTGGCCGGTACAGGTGGTGCAGCACCAGGTACTGATTTTGCCGCTAACTTAACATTAGACCCAACGTCAGTAGCAGCGGGTATTACCTTGTCCCCTGCTGGCGTGTTGACTATCCCAGCATCTTCTAGTGTATCCCGCGTTGTTTTATCAACTGCAGTAGTCCTTGATAACATCGTAGAAGTAGGTGAAGGCATGAGCCTGACCTTGTCTGCACCTACCGGTACCGATGCCGTCATCAGCGCAACAGCAGCGACCGCAGCGACAGCCATCGTTGATGCCGTGCCGACATTCTCAATTGCAGCCGGTGCAACTACTGCAACTGAAGGCACCAACGCCACCTTTACCGTTACCTTAAGCCATGCACAAACTGCAGCAACAACCGTAAACTTTGCCTTGACCGGCACCGGTGGCGCAACCATTACCGGTACGGGTGCTGATGTGGGCACACCTACAGTCGCTGGAACCGGTGTTACCTTAGCGGGTTCTACCTTGACCTTTGCGGCAGGCTCAACCACAGCAACCATCACTGTGCCGGTACTGGCTGATACACTGACTGAAACCGGCGAAGGCATTACTGTAACCTTGTCTACACCTAGCACAGGCGCTGCCGTCAGCACAACTGCAGCAGCGGCGAGTACTGCTTTGAATGATCCAATTCCTGGGCAGACTTTTGTGTTGACTGCAAACAAGGATATTTTTATTGGTACTGCTGGTAACGACACATTCACAGGTGGTGTTGGTACAGTAAATGCCACGGATATCTTGAGTGATGTGTCAACCACAGATGCGGATGTTGCAAATCTTACCCTTAGCGGTGCTGCTGCAGCTTTCACATCTTCAAACATCGAAACCTTAAACTTGGGTTTTGATTTTGCAACGACAGCAGATCTAAGCAATGTAAGTGGAGCAAAGGCAGTTAACCTTTTGTCGGGTGTGGCTGGCGTAAGCTCGATTACTGTTCAAGGCGTTGGTCAATCGACTGGCGTTCAAGCAGTCATTGCTGACAGTGCGATTAAAACCCTTGCTATTGAGGGGACTGCCGCAACCAACGATTCAGTTAAGGTAACTACGAAATCCGCTACCCTGACCCTAAATGAAGGTGCTGTTACTCCGATTGAAACGATTGAAGTTGCGACGTCTGGCACAGTCTCAAACGTGACATTGAATATCACCGGCACAACGGCCATCAAGGCAAGTGGTGATGCTAATCTAACGCTTACTGAAGCTGTGGCAAGTGAATTCAGTGCGCAGACAGTGACGAGCAGCATGACGTCACCTGCGACTCTGACTGTCAAGTCAATTGCAACAGCAACTTCGAATTATAACGGCGTTGCAAGTAGCGCGGTTCTTGAGTTGAATGGTGCTTTGACTGGTGCAACGGTGACACTAAACAACACACAGTCTTCCGTTAAACTTTCAGGGACAATTGGAGCGGGTAACGCAGTCCTAGCCGCAAATTCAGGCGCAGCAAATACGCTGAATCTGGCAGTTGCGGCCGACCAAGCAAATGCACTGACTACAACGGGCTTTACAACCGTAAATCTGACGCATGCTAAGTCAGTAGCATCATCTCCAGCGGATCTCGGCAACATTACGGCAACAGGAGCGACCGTCAATATTTCAGGTGCTGGTAACTTTATACTGGATGGCACAAACAATTTCAGCAAGCTGAATGCCGCAAATGCCACTGGTGATGTTACTGTTCTTCTCGCAGCGACTATGAATCATGCGACGGGTGGATCAGGTGCCGATACCTTCCAAATTGCTACAGATGTTGATTTTACTGTTGTGGGTGGTAATGGTGTCGATACGCTGAGATATACTGCTGCAGGAGCAATTAATCACTCAGACAATAGCATTTCAATTACCGACGTTGAGGTTTTAGATATTTCTGCCACTAACAATACAGTTACGTTTGCTGCCACTCAAATTACCGGCAAGACGCTCACTGTTTTAGGTAATGGTGGTGGTGATGCTCTAGCGGTTAACTTGGTTGCTACCGGTGACACTGCTGACCTATCCAATGTAACGATTAGTGATGTAACGGTAACTGTTACCGGTGGTGCTGGTGCTGATACCATTAAAGGCACCAAAGGTGCTGATTTACTCCTAGGTGGTGCTGGTGCTGATAACATCACAGCAGGTAATGGTGCTGATACCATCTATGGTGGTGCTGGTAATGACATTATCGACCTTACTGAGACTGTATCGTCTATCGACGTCGTTACCTTTGTTGGTTTACCTGCTACCGATGGTTATGACACTATTACAGGTTTCAAGCTGGGTACTGATAAAATTAATCTTGATGCAGGCGATGCATTGGAAGTAGTTATTGATACAAATACGGCTAACAATGTTATTGAGTGGGCAACAGCTCCGACGCAGTCTGGAGGGGTAATCACTAAAGCCACAGTGAAAACACAAGCTGCAGACAACTCAGGTTCTGAGGCTGTTTTGATATCTGCAGCCGTTAACGCTGCTGCAAATACCAACAAAGTAACGGCTGCAGACCTTATCGATCTGACCAAAGTAGCCGCGCTGCTGGGTGATACACTGACCATTACTGATGGTACAGCGGGTGGTATCGAAACAATGTTGTTTGTTGTTGAAGCTTCTGACTCAAACAGCGCTGTTACGAATAGCACTAAATTTGCTTTCTACACATGGACACAGGGCAGCAATACCGATACGAGTATTGGTGCAACTGAGTTAGCGTTGGTTGGTGTGGTGACAGGTGATGGAGCCTTGACAACTGCTGATTTCCAAATCACTAATATTATATAGCCTAACCCGCGTAAGGCGGATTCGCCGCTAGGCAATCCGCCACACTCGTGGTGATGTAAATTGACCCTCGTTTGGATGTTCCAAGCGGGGGTTTTTTATGCCTGCCTGTTCGAACCCGCGTAACCCGCGGTCGAGTCGCCCGAGGGAACTTCCCCCTCAGGCGCTCACAGAACCGTACGTGAGACTCTCGCCTCATACGGCTCTTCATGTCCCTTGCAAATTACCAAGTTTGCGTAAATCTTAAGTTCCTCCCATTTCTG
>JAXMKZ010000057.1 GCA_034370385.1 Coriobacteriia bacterium | reverse complement strand
CTCCACCGCGATCCGGGGCTGGACCCGCGGCAGCTCGGGGGCGACCGGTGCCTGGGCGACGGGCGGCGAAACGGGGGGACGAGGCGCCGCCCGCCCCTTGGCCTTGGGCGCCGGTGCCTTGGCCTGGCGCGCGGTGCGCGGCGGGGGGACGGCCCAATACGCCCCCGACCACAGCTGCAGCATCCAGTAGGTGAGCGCCGGCCCCCCGCGGAAGTGACGGGTGACCTCCTGCCGGCGGTCGAGGCCGTGGCGTTCGAGCACCTGGCGGCCCTGGTCGGCGAGGCCCTGGCGGATCAGCACCAGGGCCCGTAGCAAGTGGTCGCAGGGCAGGGGCTGGTAGCGCTTGCCCAGGCGCTTGAGGTAGCGCAGGCACAGGTCAGGCTTGTCCGCCACCAACGCCCCCAGGGCCGCGAAGTGCACGATGCCGGCATCGGCGGGGTGGTCCCGCAAGGCCTCCTGGGCCACGGCCAGGGGCTCAGGCGAGGCCCCCTTGTCCAGGGCTTCTTGGATGCGTTCGACCCAGGTTTCGACGCTGGCTGGTTCGTTCATGGGGTGCCTGCGCTCCGCGCGAGGTTGAGGGCCAAGAGGCGCGCCACCGGGTCTGGCCGGGTCAGGCGCCAATGGTAGAGGTTCCCAAGGGTGCTCTCGCGGCGCTGCTGGTGCCTTACGGGCCGCCAGGAGCGAGGTGCTACTCTCCCGCCTCTCGGCAGAGCGCCTCGATGAGGCGGTCCGAGAGGCGATACCCGTTCGCGCGCAGGGCGTGTGCCAGCGGCCGAACGGCAGAAACGAGGCGAGCTCGTTTGGCTTGGAGCAAGACGCCTGCCACGCCCTTGACCCGGAGGCGGTAGGCAAGTTCGGCGATTCGGCGCGCTCTTCGGTCGTCCATCAAGACGAGCCGGGCCCCCGCCCGCGTGGCCAAGGTGATTGCTTCCGTTTCTCCTCGGCCGAGCTCTTCGGCGAGCAGCGGTTCGGCCATCTCGACGACTTCGACGCGCTTGGCCCAGCCAGCGGCGCGGAGCTCGGAGGCTCCGGGCCTGCCTGCTCCGATCTCTACCACCTCGCGGAACACGGCTCCGGGAACCAGACTCTCCCCATAGATCCGACCGAGAAGGTCCAACTGCCCGATGCACGCCAGCGCGATCAGCGGCCCGCTGTTCGACACCACGGGGCCGGGCCGTGCCTCAGGCATCGGCAAACTCGCGGCGGAGCTCTTCCGCATCCAGGTCGGCCACGTCCATGCCCATGCGACTCACGGCGAACAAGAAGTCCGCGTGGCCCATGTCCGCCATCTCCGCTGCTTTTCCCGACGACAGCCGACCGCGCTCGAACAGCCTTGCCGCGAGCAACAGTTTCGCCTCTCGCACGAATTCAGCGCGGCTCTGGCCGGTCGCGAGCAGAACCTCTTCCGGGAATTCGATTGCCACGGGTTGCATGAGGTCTACCTCCTTTCGCCTGTTCCCCTAGATACGCCCGGCGCCCTGGTGGAGCAAGCGCGGAGAGATCAGCCACCGCCCGCCCGCTTCTGATTGAGCGCCAGCAGCCGGGCGAGGAGATCGTCGTCGGTGAGGTCCGCCGGCCAACCGTAGGCGGCCAGCACGGCTTCGTCGAGCCGGCGGTGGGCCAGGTCGAGCCAGGCGGGGCGCTGGTTGTACAGGTTGGTGAGGGTGCGCTGCTGGAGCTTGGCGGCGTCCTCGGAGGTCTGGGGCACGAGGCGCGGCCACGAGGCGGTGCCGACGCCCCGGGCGTCGGGGTCGCGGACGTAGCGCGCCCAAGGCCCGTCGGCCGAAGCCGGGAACTCCAGCACTTCTTCCCGGGTCCACTCCGGCGGGTTGAGCCAGCGTTCCCTCAGTTCAGACCTCCTGACCTCTGTGGACTGGGGATGAGACCAAGTCGTAGATCAGACGGAGGTTTGTGCCAGGAAACACGACCTCGGTGGCGGTGAGTTCAGCGCAGAGGTGTCGCACGGCCTCGGCCGTCGCCCTGTTGGCCAGATGGTGCAGCCGCACCGTCAGGGTTCCTGCCTCTTCATCGGGCAGCAGGTCTGCGGCGGTGGTGTAGATCCCCCGTAGGAGGGATCGAGCGTCCTCCTGGCGTGACATCTTCTCCCGGAGTACGTGAGCCATGGCGGTCTCGGCCCGGTAGGCAACCATCTTGATCGTGTCGATGAAGTGCTTGCTCTTGGTTCGAAGCTGGGCGAACCGGTCGGCCTCTGGCAGTTGACTCATCGGGATGTGCTTGTTCTCCGCCTTGCGCTTGACCTTCAGATCGGTGATTTCCGCCTGGAGGTGCTCCATCTCTTCCTGAAGGCTCGCCTTCTTCTGCTCGTCCTGCTCCATCTTCACGGAATCGAGTTCCCCGTCCAGCGTCAGGGCGCCGAAGAGGGCGGCGGCGCGGCTCAGACGGGTGTTTCGCCGCCGGATCTCTCCCCCGAGCCGCCGATACTCCGGATTGATCACCCGTGTGGTCTCAGCCAACTCCTCGGTGCCGTACTCGATGAGCCGGTCCAGGTTGTAGTGTTCGCGCATGTAGCGAAAGAAGTTTTCCTGAGACCACCTGGCGAACATCGCCGCCGCTGCGGGTGCGAGATCCGTGCGGTAGTCGGTGGAGAGGATGGCGGTCTGGTGCCCGTCTTCCATGAGCCGTCGCAGTTCGCGAACCCAGACCTTGCCGCTCAGCCAGGTCCCCCGTTCGGCTAGCCGCATGCTCACCCGGTTGCCCGATACGAGCGTCACCTCTCGCTCGACGAACTCCTCGTCGCGCCAGGGCGCCTTCGGATGCTTGTGGTAGGTGAGACAAGCGATGCGCCGCTCGCGTAGCTTGCGCAGAAGCTCTGGGCTGTACCCCTCTCGGTCGAAGACCACCGTGAACCGATGCAGCAGGCGATCGGCCTTGAGCTCTTCCGCCGTGGCTTGGCCTGGCACCTCCCGTTCCAGTCGCGGGAGGATTTCGTCTTCGAGCACCCGGATCAGCCCCGGATCCACCGGTTGGGTCACCAGGAAGAAGGGCTGACCGTCCATCGCGTTGACCCAGTAGTCCGTCGTCGCCCGCAAGCACAGCCGTTGGCGCGAGACGTAGTGGCGGGGCAACGACGTCTGGTCGCCGTGGTAGACGCGCACGTGGCCGTCCACGTACAGGATCTGCGCCTGCTCGGGGGAGGCCTTCATCCACTCGGCACAAAGCGCCGCGCTCCACGCCATCGGCTCGGCGTGGTCACACAGGTGGGCGACCTTGCGGCGAGCCGTTCGCACCTCCGGAACTCGATCTAACCCCAGGAGCTTTCCCCATTCTCCGGGGGCGCAGTACCGAAGCTGCTCGAAGGACTTCACCCGCGCCAAGGCCAGGAACGCCAGCAAGAGCAACAGGCTCGGCACGCCGTAGTAGCCCTTCGGCAGCCGCAGGAACTCCGACGCTCGGTGCAACAGCCCCGTGACGCAAAGCGCCGGCAACGCCAGCAGGACCCCGCCGTTGGCGACGTCGGCGGCGGCTTCGAAGCGAGGCTCCACGGCCTGGAGCAAGCCCAAGCTCGCCGCCACCCGCTCTGCGGTGTTGGTCGCCCCAACTCCCATCTCGGCCGTCTGATCCGCCACGCTACGCTGGCTCTTGGTGCTCAGCGCCGAAGCCTCAGGGGGCGACACCCCTTGCGCTGCGTCAGGCCTGCGAAGCCGCCCAGCCTGCAGCGCCTTCTGCACCGTATTCGTCTTCAACCCCAACCGCCCAGCCACCTGCGAAGGAAGCAACCCCTCCGCCAAGAGCGCTTGGGCTTGCAGCAATACCTCCGGAAGCATCACCGCCGGTCCCCGTCGGGCGGGCTCTCGGTAGAAGCCGGAGGGCCCCTCCTGCCGATAGAGCTTCACCGCACGCTTGACCGTGATCGGAGCCACCCCAAATACGCGGACGATGTCGGATTGCTTCACCGTCCCGTTCCCGTAGAACTGGCTGGTGATCATCCGAAACGACGCCACGTCCTCTTCGTCATGCCCGAACACCGGCATCTGCCCGTTGAAGTACGTGATGCGACCGTCCTTCCTCGAAACGGCCAACTCACTGGTTAGGTGAACCACCCCTGCTGGAAAAATGGGCAACTGAATCTGTGGCATCCTATCTACCGTTCTTCCAAAGCTGACCCACCCGGGGGCCAAATCCCCCTTCCGCGTCCGCGATCGGTAGCTTCCCAAAATCCAGGCTTCTGGAACACCAAAATCCGCGCACCACCGGGAACCCCACGTCACCCCTGCCTTTCTGCGTGAGGTCTCTTCTTGCCATTGCCCCAGAGATCAGGAGGTCTGAATTTATAACCGGTTATAGCCCCATCCCCGTATAACTGCTTATAACTGCCCGCGCCGCCACATCTCCGCATGAGCCCGCCTCTTCACACCCCGATCCTCCGCAGAATCGCTTTCAGCGCCGCATCCGTCGCCCGCGCCTCCGCCTCCAGGGCCTCCAATTCCTCCACGATCTCGGGGATCGGCCGGTACTCGTCGGCGTCGCCGGTGTGGATGTAGCGGCTCGGCGAGATGTTGAAGTCGTTCTTGGCGACCTCGTCGCGGGTGACGACGCGGGAGTACTTCTCGACCTCGCGCCACTCGGTGAAGGTGTCGGCGATGCGGACCACGGCGTCGTCGGGGAGGTAGTTCTTGGGGTCGCCCTTGACGAACTCGCGGCTCGCGTTGAGGAGGAAGAGCTTGCCGCGTCTCTCGGGCGCCTTGGCCTTGTTCAGCACGATGACGATGCCCGGGGCAGTGGTGTTGTAGAAGAGGTTCTCCGGCAGGTAGAGGACGCCCTCGATCACGTCCTGCTCTACGAACCAGCGGCGGACGTCCTTCTCCTTGTTGGTGTTGGCGTTGCCCGAGCCACGGGAGGCGGCGCCGGTGTCGAGCACCACGGCGGCGCGTCCCTGGGGCTTCAGGCTCGCGAGGATGTGCTGCATCCAGCCCCAGTCGGCCTTGTTGCCGGGATAGCCCGCGCCCTTGGGGAAGCGGTCGAAGGGGTCGGCCTCGTAGTCGTGCTCCTTAAACCAATCCTGGTTCCACATGGGGTTCGCGACCACGCGGTCGAAGGTCTGGAGGCGGTTGCCGGCGCGGAACTTCGGGTTCTTGAAGGTGTTGCCGATCTCGATGCGGCCCTCCAGGTCGTGGATGATCATGTTCATGTTCGCCATCGCCCAGCTCGCGGGCTCGTACTCCTGACCGTGGAGCTTGAGCGGGGCGTATGCGGTCTTGCCGTCGGCCTGCATGCGCTGGCGCAAGACGAGGTCGAGCTTGATCAGGAGCCCCGCGGAGCCGCAGGTCGGGTCGTAGGCCGCCATGCCGGGCTCCGGGGCCATGATGCGGGCCATGACGAAGCCGACCTCGGCGGGCGTATAGAGTTCACCGCCGCTCTGGCCGGCGCCCTCGGCGAACTTCCGGATCAGGTACTCGTAGCTGCGGCCGATGATGTCAGGCTCCACGTCGGCAAGGCCGAGGCGCTTGGCGCTGATCTTCTCGATCAGGGCCGAGAGGCGGTCGTCGTCGAGGTCGCGCACGCCGTGGGTGGTGGCGTTGAAGTCGACGCGGTCGATGATCCCCTTGAGCAGCGGGTTGGCGTCGGCGATGGCGCGCAGGTGGGTGGTGAGGCGCTCGCCGAGCTTGTCCGAGAGGGTGCGGATGACCGACCAGACGGCGTGGTCCGGGTTCTTCGGCTCCAGCGGCAGGTAGAAGCGCACGAGCTTTTTGTCGTGCCGGACGAGCTGAAAGGCCCGGGCCCGGCCCCGAACCTCGGCGGCGATGCGGTTCAGTTCGTCGTCGAAGACGTCGCAGAGGCGCTTGGTGAAGATGAGGGGGAGGATGTAATCCTTGTACTTGCCGGCGTCCTTGGCGCCGCGGATGGAGCAGGCCGCGTCCCAGATCCAGGACTCCAGGGACTTGTCGGGGGGCTCGACGGCGGATGCGGTCGTGCTTCTGTTCTTCCGCCGGGGAGCTTCTTCTTTCGCGGGCTCGGTCGCCGGGGCCGGCAGATCGGGAAAGGGAAGTTGCCCCGCCCCACGGGCGGTGCTCGGGCCTTCCTTGCCGAGCACCGATTCCAACCGGGCGAGCTGCTCCGGCGACGGGCTCGCCTTCCCGGTTTCCCAAAGCGACACCTGGACCTGGCTTACGTCAACCCGTGCCCCGAGGGTGGCCTGCGACCCCCCCCTGGCTTTTCGTCCCCGCCGGATCCGCTCTGCCGTCGTCACGCCGCCCTCCCGTCATTCGAACTCTTCTGCCCGAGAATCCGATCCCCCGGTGAGTGATACTGCCGGTCGACCGTGGCCCGCTCTGGCCACTATCCGAGCAGAGAATACGCCACAGGTGCATGACCTTGCCAGCAAGACGGCCAGCCAAGTGCCGGGTGAATAGGGGGCCAGCGTGGAGGGCGACTCCGTGGCGCCAGCCGCGCCCTTCGCCCGCCGCCGCTACCTTTGGTCTCTCGTGCCCTGGCCGTTTCGGGCCCACCACAGGTGCAGCGTGTTGATGTGGGCGCGGCGGATGTACTTCTCCCTCGCCGACTGAAAGCTGATCTTATTTGGGGGGCAGACCGCGCCGCGGTCCCCGGCGGCTGTCGCGCGTAGTACCGCGATGCATAAGTTCGTGTGCTCTTCCGTCACCCCGGCGAAAGCCGGGGTCCAGAACCCCGGGGCCTGGATTCCGGTTTGCGTCGGAATGACGACAAGGGACGCGATTCCCTCACGAACTTCTGGTTTGGGGTCGTAGGCTCATCGCGCCTCTACGAGGGTCAGCCGCCACACCAGTCCTCCACCACGAGTCCGGGCACTTGCTCGAAATCTCGGCGATTCCTTGTGACGAGAACCAAGTCGTTGCAGAGAGCGGTGGCGGCAATTCGCAGATCCCGGGTGCCGATGCGAAGGCCGGCGGCTCAAAGCGTCTGGCAGCGCTCTTCGCAAGTCGAATCGAAGGGAACCACAGCGATGGTTTCGAAGAAACGAACGGTCTCCAAGAACTTGGCGTACGCTCTGACTCTAGCAGCGGGCTCGAGCCGGTGCGTCAAGATGGCCATTCGGCCTCGGAGCATCTCTTCGACGGTGATCACGCTGACCGCCAAAGAGTCGGCCGGCAAGGAGGCAAACCTTACCCGCAGGCTCGCGTGTCCCCGTTCGTGGAGGCTAACGTGATCGGTATCGAGGAGAAAGCGGGTCATGTCGCTGGGGCCGCGTTCGCCGCAGCCCGAAGCCTGCGTAGCTCCTCGTCGAACTCCTGGAAATCGGGATCGTCTGCCGAGCGGCCAAACGCCTCTTCCCAAGGGTTACCCGAAAACCTCCCGGGTACGGAGACTTGTACGAGCTTGGCTGTTGAGAGCCACTTCTCCAGCGCTCTTCCAACTTTCTCGACCGCCTCCTGCTCGCTCTCTGCCTCCGCTCGCAGCCCCGGGATGCCCAAGGCCCGAGCAACGTAGCGTGTCGGCGACTTGCCACGAACGACGACAGGGTATTGCATCTTCTCTCTCCTTCTCAGGTTCCGGACCCAGGTGGCGAGTCTACCACCGGTGCCCCGGGGCATTGTATGGGAGGTCCTTCTGAACAAGACTCCTACACCGGACCGTCCGTAGCGTGGGTCGAGCGAGATGGTTCCACCGCCGCCATCAGGTGCAGACGACACCGACGGTCCTGTTGCTCGACGGCAACTTGCCGGACTGCGGCAGCGGTTATCGCCCCGAGGCCCCCGTCGGACGCCACGTAGAGGAGGGCCGCATCTCCCAGGTGGGCGAGCTGAGCCCACTCGGTGGCGGTGAGCCACACGTCGCCGCCGGCGTCCACCTCTCGGGCCACGAGGTAGCGGATGTCGACGCCATCGTCGCTCTGGCTCACGGCGTCGTAATAAAGCTCCTCGCTCCGGACGTCCTGAAGTCTTCGCCCCTGACGCGCCTCGGCCTCGGCGACGGTCGCGACGAGAAGGTCGGGGGCCCTGGCTCGACCGGCCACGACTCGCACCGGCACGACTGCGGCGACGCCCAAGAACTCGGGCACCCGCGGCA
>JAXMKZ010000056.1 GCA_034370385.1 Coriobacteriia bacterium | reverse complement strand
CGTGCCACCTCCCGGTAGCTCCGCCCCTCCACGAGCACGGCCTCCACCACATAGCGCGCCACATCCATCGCAGACACCCCTTCGATAGGTGTCCACGATGTTCCGACACATGCGTCCACGATGTGGTGAACTCACACACTGCGAGGCGCACCACGAAGTCAAAGGTCGGAGGAGCACATCCTCCGACCTTTCTCGTTGCCCGACAGCGCAGATGCGCCCTTCACCTCCAGAGATGCCACCAAGGGGTCCTCTTGTCCCGCAGGACATCCTCCTCGCGCTCCTCCAACTTGAAATAGGGAATGAGCAGGTCTTCCATCGTGTAGAGACCGTTCGGCTTGCCGACAAGATTCTCGAGGGCAAAGAGCACACCGTTGCCGAACGCTTCCCGGCTGATGGACTCGTGCTTGAGACGAACCGTCTGATACGGGTAACCGAACAGAATCTGGTGAACACCGACGATGCCACCAGCCCGAATGGTCTTGATGTCCCCTTCTGGAATCGAAAGCTCGCGAGCAATGACCTTCGCGGTTCCGGACACATCAGCCTTCTTGCTGAAATGCTCTTCGATGATCTCAATGTCTGCCTGCGGAGAGATGTTCTGCAGTATCTTCGCGGCGATGATCATGAAGTTGATGCCGAGAGTGATGTTCGGCGAGTGCATCACCGCGGTCCGCTCAGCCATTCGGTGCAGCTTCTCAAGCTGGTGGTCGGGGTAGTTCGATATCGCGCTCACCACCGTGATTCCGCGCTCCGCCGCCTCGTCACCGTAGTAGTCGAGCCCCTCTTCGGAGGAGAAATCAACGATGACGTCGACGGGGTGCTCGTCCAGAAGCGCCCCGGCATCGAACTCAGACTTCGAGTAGATGAGGCCCGGCTCCTCCGAGGCAACTCCGAGGAACTCAGGCACCGAGCGGTGCTGAAGCACCGTAGACGCCCTCACAACCCACTGGAGATTGGTGAGTCCAGACTCAAGCAGGACGGAAGCGACGGGCCTCCCCGCTCTGCCAAAACCCATAAGGCCGACCTTCACATCAACCTCCCTTGCCGCAGACCGCGGGCTCCATCCGCACAAAGAAAGGCCGCTGCCCGGATGCCAATATCCGGATAGCGGCCCGACTACCCTCTCGCCTTCGCGGCGTCGCCGCGAACCCCTGACGTCTTCATGTGCCCGGATTCTGTCGCTCGCAAACGGGGGAGGTCTGTGGCGTTCAGCCGCACCCGAAACCCATCGGCCGCGTCGTCGGGACGGCCGTAGGGGTACCCTCAACCAATGAAGCCGCTGCTCCGAGACATCTTTTCCAGGTCCCGTGTCCGTTGCGTCGCACTCGACGCAACGGCGGTCGTCTTGGCGGTCGCCGTGGGCGTCATCGCCTTCTCGTCATTCGCGCACGGTCGGCTCGGTGTTGGACCGGCGCAGCTCGAGGTCTTCCTCTCCGCCGCAACCGCTCCCCGCACGGTCGTCGAGCTCCCGCCGTTTGGAAGCGTCGAGGCGCCCACGCACTGGGGACCGGTGCGCTTAGGCGTGCGCCTCGATGAGATCGATGTGGTGCGTACGACACGCATGATCGAGAGCGGCGCGCTGTCGCTGCCGACGACGATGGGAGCGGACGCGGCAAGCGGGCTCCCCCTCCGGGGACTGTCTGCACTGCTCTGGCGACTGATCGGCGGTGGGCTGCTCGCCGCCGGGCTCGGTGGGACCCTCGTTGCACTCGCCTTTCGCCGTCGTCGAGCCGTCGTTGCGCTCGCAATAGCGCTATCAGTCGCAGTGCCAGCTGCTGCGGTAGGCACCGCCTACGCCACGTGGGACATAGCGGCCTTTCGCGCACCCACCCTTCGAGGCAACCTCACGTACGCCCCTCAGCTGGTCAACATCTTCTCCACCCGGGTCGCAGACATCGAGCGTCTACGGGAGCAAGCCGCCAAAGTCGCCAATGACCTCGCGACGTACTACGCCGACGAGCGCTCACTCTCATCGGGCGGCGCGCTCCCGGGAACCTACCGGGTCCTGCACGTCACCGACCTGCACCTCGATCCTGTGGGGGCCGCACTTTCGCGCTCGTTGGCACGCTCCTACGAGGCCTCTCTCGTAATCGATACCGGTGACCTGCCTATCCTCGGCACACCGGTTGAGGCGAGTGGGTTCGCCGCACTCATCGACACGTCGGTACCGCGCCTCTACATCCCCGGCAACCACGATTCGCCCGCCTCGGTAGCGGCTCTCGAGAGTCTTGGAGTGACGGTACTCGCCTCGGGCACGGTCGAGGCGGGCGGCCTACGCGTCTTCGGGGTTCCCGACCCGATCAGCCGGGGCTTCGGTGTTGAACCGGACCGAGGCCGGATCGAGGCCGAGGCACAGCAGGCGCTCCTTCGGCTGCGCGCGTCGCTACGTTCGGGTGAAGCGACGCCTGACATCGTGGCCATTCACAACCCGCAGATGGAACGGCCCTTCCTTGGTTTGGTGCCGCTGATCCTGAGCGGGCACACGCACTCGGCCCGGCTCTACGTCACCAAAGGAACGGTGCGACTCAACTCGGGAACGCTCGGCGGCATGCCCTACGACGCTGAGGCATCCGGGCGACGGCCGCTGCCCTACAGTGCGTCTGTGCTCTACTTCACCGTCGAGGAACCCCGCCGACTCATCGCCGTCGACCGCATCAGCGTGTACTCGACTCGGTCTACGACAGTCGCCCGCGAGGTCATCGATGAATCGCTGCTGCCGTAGGCGCGGTCGCCCTCGGCCTACCGCGCCACTCAGCGCACGGTGATGATCCGACTGTAGGCTCCGTACGTGAGCGCGTGCGCCGCATCAGCGGGATGCACGGCCCGAAGCTTCCAGCGACCGGACAACGGCAGAGAGACGCTCGCTGTGTAGCGCGAAGCGGCCCCTGAGTTGGACACGCGCGCACTGACGGTCCGCTTGAGCACCCAGCGAGACCCATCCCATCGGCTGCATTCGATGCGCACAGCAGGCGTACCTGCGGTGTGCCGCGGCGCGAGCGAGCCACTGACGGCGAACCGCGTGCTCCTTCGAGCTGATGACGGCGAGGACGGCGCGCTCAGCACCACGCGAGGCTTCACGGTGAGTGAGTCACCCTGGGCCGGATCGTGCGACTCGGTCCCGGCGAACACGGCGCGGTAGGTGGCCGCGGATCGGATCGTGGCAGACGCTCTGACCGTTCCCGGCGCCACCCGCGTCGTCGCAACCGGAATCCATCGCGAGCCGGAACGCCTCTCTATGCGCACCGTCCCGATCAGTGCTGCACCGCTGCTCAGGTCGGTCGCTCGCGCCGTCAGCACCGTCCGGCCCCCGTACGCCGTGGTCGCAGGCGACGCTGTGAGTGCTATCCCCGCTGCTGCGCGGTTGGGTATCTCCGTGACCGGACTGGTAGACGAAACGTGACCCGCGTTGCCCGAGAACAGAACGCGGAAGCGCCGAGCACCCGCCAGATCCGAAACCGCCGTGGCAGCGCCGTTCGAATCGGTGCGCGCGAACCCGACGAGCCGCCATGAGTTGGCGACGAAGGCCTGGAACGTGACCGCTGCGCCAGGAATCCTCGTGCCGGCAGCAGAAAGTGTTGCCGCGAGTGAGACAGCGGTCTGTCCCACGGGCTTATCCGCCTCAAGCGTGATCGTAGTCGCCCGCGCAGTTGCCTCCCCCACTGCGTACTCGAGGCGATAGGCTCCCGAACCCTCATACGCATAGACGTCCAGGTAGTACGTGCCGGCAACGGGGGCAACGTAGGTGATCAGCTCCGGGTACTCCTCGCCGTAGCTGACCGCGACCGGATCGTCGACGCCTACATCCGTGGCGTCCGGAGCGAAAAGGTACAGGTCGAAGTCGGGCTCAGGTGATCCCGGTGCCGTGAGGCGGGCCGTGAGCTGCTGCCCCTGTGCAAGTGTGATGCGATACACGTCATCGGGGTCGGTCCGCTCATCGAGCAAGCCGTTGAGAGGCGACGAGCCCGGCGTGACACCCGGGATATTGTTGTCGGCAGACTGCGCGCTCAACGTGTACGAGAGGCTGTAGGAACCCGAACCGGCGTACGCATAGACGTCGAGGTAGTAGCGTCCCGCAGCGGTCGCCACGTAGGTGAGACGCTCCGGGTAGCTGCTGCTGTTGGCCCTGGCCACCGATGGCTCCGACCCGTCCACGGTCGTGGTCCCCGGACCGAACAGGTACAAATCGAAGTCGGACCCGAAGCCGGCCATCAGATCGACGGTGAGCTCTTGGCCCGCCACAAGATCGATGAAGAAGACGTCATCGACGTCGTCCACCACCGAGACCGTGCCACCGAAGGGGGATGGAGGCAACGCCCGCCCGGGCACGTCGTCGTCAAAGTCACCCGGTGCCCGCGTGATGCTCCAAGTCAGCGTGTACGAGCCAGCCCCGTCATAGGCGTACGGGTTCAGGTAGTAGTCTCCGGCCTTGGTCGCGGTGTAGCTGAGACTCTCCGGATACGTCGGCAGATCAGAGAACGCGACGGGATCAAACGACCCGTCCACCGTCGGCACGTCGGGCGGGAACAGATACAGGTCGAAGTCGGTGCCCGGCGCACCGGTCAGGCTGGCCTGGAGCCGGTCACCGCGTCCGAGCGTGACCCGGAACACATCGTCGGTGTCGCCGTTCTCGTCAAGCGTGCCGACGACAGGACTCGGCGGCAGCACGACTCCCGGTACGTCGTCATCGCTCGGCAGCGGGGCGCTCAGCGTGTAGGCCAGCGAGAACGCACCGGAGCCACTCGTGGCCTGCGCAACCAGATAGTAGGGTCCCGCCGATGGGGCGACGAACGCTATCTGCTCCGCCGACCCCGGGTTTGCTGAGAACGCGAGCGGCCGCACGGAGCCGCCGATGCTCACGGCGCTCGGGCCATAGAGACTCAGGTCGAAATCGGTGCCGGAATCCGCGGTCATCGAGGCGACTATGCGCTGCCCCGCCTGAAGGTTCACGCGAAACACGTCGACCGTGTCGTCGCGAGCGGACAGCGCGCCTTGGAACGGCGAGACGGGAATCTCGACCCCAGGGATGTCGTCGTCGCCGGAGGTCGCCTGCCCCACCGCCGCCGCAGCATTCAGCATGCCCGCGCCGAACGACGAATCCTGGCCCACCGGGCCGATGTCGCGCGCACTCGACGTCAAGCGAGCGGCCGTCTGCGCCTGGGTCAGCTGGGGGTTGGAGGAACGCACCAGTGCAGCAGCCGCAGCCACGAACGGCGAGGCCATCGAGGTGCCCTGCCACGCCTCCATGCGGCCCCCCGGGAGCGTGGCGAGGATGTCGACACCCGGCGCGGCGATATCGATCTCGGCTCCTCGGTTCGAGAAGGACGCGAGGCGCATGTTCGAGTCAACGGCAGAGACCGCGATCACGCCCGGCAGCCGGGCCGGGTAGTCGACACTGGTGGCGTCGTTGCCCGCAGCGGCAACCACCACGACGTCTTTGCGTAGTGCGTACTGGACCGCCTCGGCGATAGCCTGCGAGTACTGGCGCGAACCCAGACTCAGGTTGATGACGCGTGCGCCACGATCGGCTGCCCAGCGGATTCCTTCGGCAACGTCGAAGTTCGTGCCGCTTCCCTCCGAGTCGAGCACCTTGACCGGCATGATGCGGCACAGCGGGGCGAGCCCGCTTCCGCCCACTGAGTTGTCGGCGCTGGCTGCGGCGATGCTCGCAACATGGGTGCCGTGTCCCTCGTCGTCCTGTGCGGACGAGTCCCCGTTCACGAAGTCCCTACCGGCCACGAGGCGACCCGCGAACTCCACATTGACCAGGTCGACTCCTGTGTCGATCACCGCGATCACCACGGAGGGCGCGCCCTGGGTCAGATCCCACGCCGTGGGCGCGCCCACGGCAGGCAACCCCCACTGGCGAGCGTACGCCGGATCGCTCGGAACTCGCGAGGCGCGCAATCGCTGAACCGGCTCGGCCCACGCCACGCCCTTGGTGCGGCGAAGATCAGCAAGCGAAGAACTCTGCGTTTCGGCGGTGACGAGTACCCGCGTCCGGTCGTCCGATACCTTGCTCACCTGTACGCCGGCGCCCTTGAGCGCGCGACGAGAGGACACATCAAGCGGTTCAGCCAGACCCACGACCCACCCTTCGGATGCGGTGTTCGATGACGCAGGCGGAGCGTCTTTGCGTTCTCCGGCCGTAGCGGGAGCGGCACTGAGAAGCAGCGTGACGGCAAGGAGTGAGGCGAGCACACGGCGAGCGATCATGGGACCACCTTTCGACACTGCGAAGAGTACGCCCCTTGACGGGGTGTGCGCCACGCCTTGGGTGTCGTACCATCGGCGCCAGGAGGTAACAGGCTTATGTATACCGTCATCGGTGTCATGGGCGGGGCCCTTGCAGACGAAGTCGTCATGGCCGAGGCCCGCAGAATCGGGCAGTTGATCGCCGAGCATGGCTTCGTTCTCCTCAACGGCGGACGCGACGCCGGCGTCATGGCAGCGTCTGCTCAAGGCGCGCACGAACGAGGCGGCCTGGTCGTGGGCGTCTTGCCCACTGAGACGACGACCGGCGTCTCACCTCACGTCGATATCGCTATCGCCACCGGCATGGGTGACGCACGCAACGTCATCAACGTGCTGTCGAGCCATCTCGTCATCTCACTTCCGGGTGGCGCGGGAACCATCAGCGAGATAGCGCTGGCGCTCAAGAGCGGCCGAACCGTCATCACCATCGGCTTCCCCCTCGGCAGCGAGTTCGCACGCTACTACGATGACGGCAGCCTCATCGACGCCCGCGACGCAGACAGCGCCATCGAGGTCGCCCTGCGCGTACTCTCGGCACACACGGCATGAATCCCCGAAGCGGTCTGCCGCGCACACGCACAAGGCCCGCGCCGAAGTCTGTGGTCCACACGTTCCACAAGGCGCCCCGCCGCCGCGGCCACGTGTTCTCCACCACAGCGACCGCAGCCCGGCGGCGTCGGAATCGCACCGTCACGACCGTGCTGGCGCTCGTCCTCGTTGTGGGGGTGGGCGCCTTCGCATGGGCGTGGTCCCGACCCGTCGCACTCGCGGTCACCGCGACGCCTGCCGACGCCACCGTATCGGTCAGCGGCTCCCGCACCGCCACGGGCACCGTCCGACTGCCGGCCACACGTCCGGGTGACTACCGCGTGACAGCGGCCCGCAGCGGTTTCGAGACCCGGACCGTGGTCGTGACCGCTCGACGCTTCCGTGGCGCGTCGCGGCGCATCGAGCTGAATCCTCTACCCCAGCGTCTGGTCATCAGTGCCAAGCCCCCGACCGCGAAAGTCGTGGTGACGAGTGGCGGCAGCACGGTATCCACCGCAACAGGCTCCTGCGAGACGACCTTGCCCGCCGGGGCCGTGCGCGTGAAGGTGACCGCCAAGGGCTGCAACACCTTTGAGCGCGAGCTGTTCCTCGACCGGCCGACGACGTTGCGTGTGAGCCTCGACCCCGAGGGACAGGTCGTGCACGGCCTCGGAACCATCTCCGCAGCTGGAGCACCCAAAGGGGTGGCCCTTACCCCCGATGGCCAGGAGGCATGGGCCACCATCCTCAACGGGCCGCCATCCATCGAGATCTTCAATCCCCGTACCGGCCGGCGCATCGGTGAGGTCGATCTGGGCACGCACGGAGCCGTCGAGGTCGTCTTCTCGAAGGATGGCACCCGCGCCTACGCGAGCCAGATGGAGACCGCGAAGGTCTTCGAGATCGATGTGGCGCGGCGCACGGTACAGCGCTCACTCGACACCGACAGCGCCTGGACAAAGGTCGTGGCGCTCTCACCCGATGGGTCCACGCTCTATGCCGCTAACTGGTCGGGCGACGACGTCTCAGAGATCGACCTCGGCACCGGCAAGCTCGTGCGGCGCATCCCGGTGGCCGACACACCACGCGGGCTGTGGCCCTCCGCGGACGGCGCGACGCTGTGGGTCGCTTCATTCGGCACCGGCGATCTCGAACGGGTGGACCTGAGAAGCGGCCGTGTGAAGCGCGTCTTCAGCAGCGGCGGTGCCCTGCGGCACCTGGTCGCCGACGAGAAGCGCGGCGTGCTCTTCGCAAGCGACATGGCCAAGGACTGTGTATGGGCCACCGACATGAAGACGAACCAGACGAAGAGGTTCGCCACCGTGGGCCACAAGCCCAACACCATCGACCTGTCACCCGATGGCCGCGTCCTGTTCGTGAGCAACCGCGGCGCGAACAACGCTGTGTCGTACTACCTGCCCGGACCTGAATGGGGCTCGATCATGCTGATCGACGCGAAGACGGCCAAGCCCCTCGACGGCATCGTCGGGGGCAACCAGTGCACGGCGCTCGACGTCTCTGACGATGGGAGCGTGCTTGTCTTCAGCGACTTCCTCGACGACCGGCTTCGGGTATATGAAGTGCCAGAGCACCCGGTGCTTGCACAGGGCGGCGGCGGCCGTTACGCGAGACTGGCCCGCGACGTGAGGAAGTAGGACGACCGTGACCGACGATCTCGTTGTCCTGCGCGACGTGCGGCGGGTCTACAAGATGGGAGAAGTCGAGGTTCAGGCGCTCCACGTTCGCGACCTCACGATCAAGCGCGGCGAGTTCGTCGCGATCCTCGGACCTTCGGGATCGGGCAAGACGACGCTTCTGAACCTCATCGGCGGCATCGATGCTCCGACAAGCGGCCAGATCCTCTTCGACGGTCAGGACATCTCCGGCCTGTCCAACCGCGAGCTCACGCTCTTTCGGCGCGAGAACGTCGGCTTCGTCTTCCAGTTCTTCAACCTCATCCCCACGCTCACCGCCGAAGAGAACGTCCGCTTCGCCGTGGATCTCGCATCGCGCGACGGCGTCCCGCCGGACCGCGACCCCAAGGCGCTCCTGACCAAGGTCGGTCTGGCAGACCGCGTCAGCCACTTCCCCAAGCAGCTTTCCGGCGGCGAGCAGCAGCGCGTCGCTGTAGCCCGGGCACTTGCTAAGGCGCCCAAGCTCATTCTGGGCGATGAGCCCACCGGCAACCTGGACTTTCGCACCGGCAAGCTCGTGCTCTCGGCGCTCCGTGACGTCAACCGCGAGGAAGGCGCTGCGGTCGTGCTGGTCACGCACAACATGCCGCTTGCCGCTATCGCAGACCGGGTCTTGCAGATACGTGACGGCGAGATCGCCTCGGTCGAGATCAACGAGCACCCGGTCGCCCCGGAGGACGTGACCTGGTGAGACGCCGGCTCGTCAGCACGCTCACCCTCAAGGCGTGGCGCGACATCCTGGCCCACAAGGGTCAGTTCATCTCGCTCATCGTCTTGGTCTCGCTCGGGATCACAAGCTACGTCACGTTCCAGAACGGCTACTACGATCTGGCCGCCTCGCTCGATCAGGCGTACGCGCAGCTGCGCTTCGCCGACTTGACCGTCCGGGTGGAGCGCATGCCCCTTGCGGCCGCTCGGGAGATCGAGCGCATCTCCGGGGTCACCGCGGCGCGCGTCCGCACCGTACGAGATGTCGGCCTGGAGCTGAGCAACGGCGATCAGGCCACCGCGCGCATCGTGAGCACGCCGGGACCGAGCGCCACCGTCAACGCCACGCACGTCGAGCAGGGCCGCTTTCCGGCGCCTGACTCCCGCGACGAGGTGCTGTTGAGCCCGCAGTTCGCCACCGACACCGGAACGACGGTCGGCGAGCGGCTGACCCTGCGCATCAGCGGCGAGCGAGTCCTGGTCCGCGTAGTCGGCATCGGCACCGACCCGGAGTACCTGTACGCCATGCAAAGCGAGGGAGACCTGCCTTCGCCCGGCTCGTTTGCGCTGGTGTTCACGGGCGAACGCACCGTCGAGCACCTGCTCGGCAGCGCGGGGTCGGGCAACGACATCGCCGTGCGCGTGCGCCCGGGCACCGATGTGGATGACATCGCCGAGCGCGTTGAGGATCGGCTACGGCGCTATGCCCTGATCTCCACCGCGCTGCGCGAAGACATGCCGGGACACGTCGGGCTGCAGACGGAACTGGACCAGAACCGCATCATGGCTCGCTCGATGCCGGCGCTGGTACTCGTCATCAGCTCGATGTCGCTGTTCATCGCCCTCTCCCGCCTGGTGCAGGCGCAGCGGGGTGAGATCGGTCTGGCGAAAGCGCTCGGCTACAGCGACGGCCAGATCCTTACGCACTACCTCACGGTCGCGACCATGGTGGCCGCGGCAGGCTCACTACTCGGGGTCGGCTTGGGGCTGTGGGGCGCCCAGGGCATCGCGGCGAGCTACGTGGCGCTGCTCGGACTCCCCTTCCTCACGAGCGGCTTCTACCCCCACGTCGTGGCCGTTGCCGTCGGACTCGCCTTCGTTTCGTGTCTTGCGGCTGCCGCCGTCCCCGCCTGGAGTTCCGCACGCCTCGCCCCGTCCATTGCGATGCACGCCGACCCGAACCGCTCACTCGCGGGAGGACGCATCCCCCTGCTGGAGAAGATGCTTAGCCCCATCCTGCCCCGATCCTTCACGTTCCGCCTGCCCATCCGCAACCTCTTCAGGGCACGCAGGCGCAGTCTCTACACGGTGCTCGGAATCGCGTTTGCCATGGTGCTGTCGGTCACGACGGTGGCGATGTTCGACTCCATCGATTACCTCATGGACAAGGCGTTCACCGACGTGGAGCGGTGGGATGTCATGGCTGCGTTCAGCGTGCCGTTCGGCGAGGCGCGCGTCGCCGAGGTGCGCCGCATCGACGGGGTCGAACGGGTGCAGAAGGCGCTCATCGTGCCCATAACGCTCACCGCGCGCGGTGTCGAGAAAGACGTCGTCTTGACGGCCATGAGCCCCGATGCCGACTTCCATGGCTTCACGCCAGCCGGAGGCGCCGAGCCGGCGAAGGCGCTCGCGGCGGGCGATCTGGTGCTTGCGGCGTCAACGGCGACGCAGCTGGGGCTTGCGCCGGGATCGAGCGTATCGGTGGACTCGCCGCTCATCGACGATCCGGTGCTCATGCGGGTGGGATCTCTGTCCGACGAGATGCTCGGGCAGCCGGCGTTCATGTCCTTTGACGCCGCAGCCGCTCTCATCGGCTCGCAGGTGAGCGAGTACAACGCGCTGTACCTGGATGCCGATCCGCGCCGCGACGAGCGCATCCAAGACGAGCTGTACGACATGCCGGGCGCCGCCAGCGTGCAGGTCAAAGCCGGACTCGTCGAACGGCTCAAGAGCCTGTTGGAGCTCATGGACTTCTTTGGGTCCGTTCTGCTGATGTTCGGCGCGGCGCTCGCGTTCGTGGTGGTCTTCACGACGTTCACGGCCAACGTGACGGAGCGCACGCGCGAGATCGCCACGATGCGAACGATCGGCGAGGACAACGTGCGGCTCGCATTCATGATCACTCTGGAGAATCTCCTGCTGGCCTTGGCGGCGCTGCCTCTGGGCATCTGGCTGGGGCTCAAGGCCACCGATGCGCTGTTCGCTTCGTTCACCACGGAGTCCTACACCCTCAAGGCGTTCATCTACCCCGAGAGCATCGTAAAGATCTGCCTGCTCATGCTGGCCGTCCTGCTCTTGTCCGAGATCCCACCCGTCCGCCGCATCTTCCGTCTCGACTTGGCAGAATCGACCAAGGTGATGGAGTAGTCGATAGTGGCGGCGGATGGGGCTGGCAGGCGTGAATCGCGAGGGTGTGCGAGAATCTGGTTGTACCCACCGTTCACCACCGGGAGCGAACTCCATGGTCCGCTGTATCCACATTGAGACGTGCGTCTTCTTCAACGATCGAGTCGGCTACTCGCCCGAGCTTCAAGAGTCCATGCGCGAGGAGTTCTGTGTCGTCGCCAACTCCGGATGCGCCCGCTTCATAGCAATGGCAGACATGCCGCGCGATGAGATCCCCGACGACCTGATCCCGACCGACCTGGAACAGCTGGAGCGCCTGCGTCGCGCCCGCTCCGGCGGAGGCGCCGACTAGCGCCTCGGACCGCCTCCCGGGCCGAGATCTCCTCCCCCGCAGACATCGAATGACATCATGAGGCGTTATCGATATCATCTTGGTGTCCCGCGATTCATTCTTCCGAGGAGGCGCTATGCGCGGTTCGTTCGGGCCCGGTCACCTCGAAAAGACCACCGTGCCCATGTCCACGGTCCGCTCGATCGGTCTGCTTGGCGAGTACAAGGGCACGCAACAGCTCTTCGAGAAGCAGTCGCCTCAGGCGTTGAGAGCTCTTCGCGAGGTTGCTCGCGTGCAGAGCATCGAGTCGTCCAACAGGATCGAGGGCGTGACCGCGGCCTCGGGGCGCGTGGCCGAGCTGGCCGCGGAAAAGACGACACCGAGGGATCGCTCAGAACAGGAGATCGCCGGGTATCGCGACGTGTTGTCGACCGTCCACGCAAGCGCGCAAGGCATGGACGTGTCGACTGGGCTCGTCCTCCAATTGCATCGTGACCTCTACCAATTCTCACCCACTCCGGGCGGGACGTGGAAGTGCACCGCCAACGACATCGTCGACGTCCTGCCCGACGGCACGCACCGCTTGAGGTTCAGCCCGGTCGCACCGCACCTCGTCGACACCGCGATGCACGACCTGATAGCCGGCTACCACTCGGTGATGTCGGGAGGGCAGGTTGACTTCCTGATCTCGGTCCCCGCCTTCGTGCTCGACTTCCTATGCATCCACCCGTTTTCCGACGGCAACGGACGGCTGTCGCGCATCCTGAACCTGATGCTGCTGTATCAGTCGGGGTACGACGTCGGCCGCTACATCAGTCTCGAAAAAGTCATCGAAGATTCGAAGGAGACGTACTACGAGGCGCTCGGAGCATCATCTGAAGGTTGGCACGAAGGCCGGCACGATCTGGTGCCGTGGCTGCAGTACTCGCATGGAGTACTTCTCGCCGCGTACCTGGAGTTCGGGCAACGAGTCGGACAGATGGGGACGGGGCGCGGGGCGAAACGCGAGATGGTGATCGACTGCATCCGGCACCTCCCAACGACCTTCCGCTATGCGGACATTGAACGAGCCTGTCCGGGAGTAAGCCGGCCCACGATTGTCCGGGTGCTCGGCGAGCTGAGGGACAACGGTGAGATCCGGTGCACAAAGGGCGGGCGCGACGCGACGTGGGAGAGAACGACTCAGTGAGTCATTAACCGTATCATCTGTGGGCTGTATGATATCGTTTCCCGACGAGTTGCGGGCGCTTCGCGTCAAACAACGTCCCCGCTCCGGCGGAGGCGCCGACTAGCGGCGCGGTCCGCCTCCCGGGCCGAGGCCATGCCCGCCGAAGGCGTTGCGCAGCGCAGTCAGTACCTGCCCGGTGTAGTCGGGCGACGCCTCGGAGCGCTTGCGGAAGTCGAGTGACTCGCTGATCACCGGCGTGGCAACACCGAGCTCCTCACCCGCGCGAATCGTCCATTCTCCTTCGCCGCTATGACCCACCACCCCGCTCACGCCCTCGAGGTCGTCGCCGTACTCGGCATAGGCGTCCTCGAGCCAGCCGACGAGCCTCGACTCCACCACACTCCGGTGCTGATAGAGGTCGGCTACCTGCTCCAAGTCAAGCTCGAAGGGCGACGCCTGCAAGACGGCGAAGCCCTCAGCGATCGACTGCATCATCCCGTACTCGATGCCGTTGTGAACCATCTTGACGAAGTGGCCCGCGCCGTGGCCCGGGAAGAAGCGGTACCCGCCCGGCGCCGCGACGTCGGCAAGCATCGGCTCGAGGGCCTCAAAGGTCGACGAATCGCCACCGACCATCAGCGTGGCTCCGTGTCGGGCGCCCGCAGGACCACCGCTCGTCCCGCAGTCGACGTAGCGCACGCCGACTTCGGCGAGGCGTTCGGCGCGCCGGGGCGCGTCGCTGAAGTGCGAGTTGCCCCCATCGATGACCGTGTCGCCCGGGGCGAGCAGCTTCATCAGGCCGCCGACGTCATCGCCTTTGGCTCCGAACAAGAGCTCGTCGACAGGCGCACCAGCCGGCACCATGAGCCAGATGACGCGCGGCGGCTGCAGCGCCGCCACCATGTCGATGAGCGTCTCCGAAGGCTGCAGCCCGTCGACCGCCATGGAACGCGCGACCGCGGGCGTACGGTTCCAGCCCACCACGCGCCAACCGTGCTGCATGAGGTTCCTCGCCAGACCAGCCCCCATCTTCCCGAGCCCCGCAACGCCGACGCGCCCGCGCACCGTCTTGCGCGCGAGGAACGCGTCGGCCTCGGTCACGATGGCTGCAGTGTCCGGCGCGTAGGCGTGCAATGGCGCGACGCCGCTGCGCCAGGCGTCCACGATGGGATCGATGAAGCGCCAGCCGGCATCGACCTCACGCGTGGACACGAACAGCGTCTGGTCGCCGCGAAACGCGTCAAAGAGCAGCTTCCCGTACTCCTCGACGTACTGTGCCTTCTCGGACTTCTCGTACAGGAAGAACGAGAAGGAGCGTTCCTCCACTTCGGTGTCGAAGCCGGGCTTCTTGGCGAAGAAGACGATCTCGATGCGGTCGGAGGGCTCGAGCGTGAATACGACCTTGTTTGTGACGTGTGCGTGCTCCTCGCACAAACAGTCAACAGGGTGACGAAATGTCACCACGATGCGTTTGCACGCCGGTCCCATCCGCTTGCCCGACTCCATCGTGACCGGCACCCCCGCCCAGCGCGGTCCGGCCAGACGGGTTCGGATCTTGAAGTACGTCTCGGTATCGCTGGCGGGTCCGACGCCGACGATCTCGCGAAAGCCGTCGTGCTGGGCTCGAAAGGTGTTGTCTGCGACCTCGCCGCTGGTCATCGTCGGCAGCGAGTCTATGAGCTGCGCGCGCGCCTGCCGGATGTCGGCCGGGCTCGAAGAGCCGGGTTGCTCCATCGTGACGAGCGCAAGCATTTGCAGCAGGTGGTTCTGGCCGACGTCCCTGAGCGCGCCCACGGCGTCGTAGAACGCCCCGCGCTTCTCGGCCCCGATCGACTCAAGCAAGGTGATGTCGATCCGCTCGATGGCGCTGCGGTTCCACTCCGTCTCGAACAGGTTGTTGGTGAACCGGAAGTTCATGATGCCCTGGAGCATCTCCTTGGCGAGGTAGTGATCGATGCGGTAGACCTGCTCCTCGCGGAAGAGAGAACCCAGCAGCGTGTCCAGTTGGCGAGCGGTCTGCTGATCGTCACCGAACGGCTTCTCCACCAGCACGCGGGTCCAGCCCTCGGTGGAGCTGCACGAGTCGGTGAGACCGCTTGCAGCCAGTCGGCGGAAGATGTTCTCGTAGTTGCTGGGCGGCACCGCCAGGTAGAAGAGCTTGTTGGCGCATACCCCCCAACCGGATTCGATCCGGCTCAGATACGCCTTGGTGTCGGCGTACGCCGAATCCGCATCGAAGGTCCCCTCCTGATAGCGGAAGAAGTCGACGAACCGGTCGACGTCCTCGAGGTGCGCGTGGGGAACCCGCTCGGCGAGGATGCCGCGTACGTGGTTCTGAAGGTCCGCATGCTCCCACGGCCTCCGACCGAATCCCACCACGCAGAGGCGCTCGGGCAACATACCCTTGCCGTACAGGTAGAACAACGACGGCACCACCTTACGGGCCATCAAGTCGCCGGTCGCGCCGAAGACGACAAGGATGGTGGGGGCGAGGTCGTTTCGCATGCGGACTCCCCGATCGCGATTGGACGTGCAAGGGGTGTGTACCCGTCGCGGGCGCAATGGCCGTGCGACAATGCTCGAGATGGGCCTCGTGGTCGACATTCACACGCACGCGTTCGCGGACGACATCGCTCCGCGGGCGATTCCGGCGCTCCTCGAGAGCGCCCGTGGTGAGCTGACTGCGCACTACGACGGCACGATCGACGGGCTGGTGGCCGCCATGGACCGCTCGGGAGTGGACATCTCGGTCATCCAGCCGGTTGCCACGAAACCGGGCCAGGTGAGGGCCATCAACGACTGGGCCGCGGCTCAGGCTTCCAAGCGCATCGTGCCGTTCGGCGCCATGCATCCGGAACTCGAGGACCCCGCACGCGAGATCGCGCGCATGCGCGCCTTGGGGCTCAAGGGGTTCAAGCTCCACCCCGAGCACCAGTCGTTCTCGCCGAGCGAGCCCCGCCTTCGCGCCCTCTTCGAGGCGACCCAAGACGCCGGCATGATCGTCCTCTTCCACGCGGGAGCCGATGTGATCCACCCCACGGTCAACGGGACTCCGGAAGCGTTTGCCGCGCTCATCGACTCCTTCCCGCGCCTGACGGTCGTGCTCGCCCATTTGGGCGGTTTTCGCGAGTGGGAGGGCGTGGCCGAGCATCTCGCAGGGCGCGACGTCTGGCTCGATACCTCGTACACGCCGGGCCACCTCCCCGACGATGAGTTCGTGGCATTGGTTCGTGCCCACGGTGCCCATCGCGTGCTGTTCGGCAGCGACGGCCCCTGGACGGACGCCGGAAGCGAGATCGCTCACCTGCGCTCGCTGCCGCTGACCGACGCAGAGCTCGAGAGCATGCTCGGCACGAACGCGCGGCGGCTGCTGATGCTCTGACCTGCGGCGATGGTACGGATTTTGCTAGAGTCGCGATGCCTGCAAACCGCGCGAGAGACATCCATGGTTCATCCCGTGAACGACACTGCGTTCCTGTCGGCGCTCTTTGAAGCGCTCCCTGCACCGATTCTCCTGTATTCGCCCGATTCGGTGATCGAGTCGAATACGCGGGCACGGGCGATGCTTGAGGCGGATTCCTCAGAGCGGTTGCGCGGAATGCCGATGTCTCAGCTGGTTCATCCGGGAAGCCGCGAAGCGAGTGACAGCCGCCGACGTGCGCTGTTTCAGTTCGATCAGCAGCCCGAGCCTGTGGCTATCGAGCTGGTGTCACTGAGAGGAAACAGCTTTCAGGCGACCACTGTGGCGACCAGCTTCACGTTTGACGATATGCGCTACGGCGTGGTTGTCGAATTGGGGAGTTCGCGCCGGTGCACTTCCCTCTCCACCCGGACGGCACCGCCGGAGGCTCTCGGCGCCGGCAGTGTCATCGGAGGGGCGCTTCACGTGCTGCCCCTGCCTGTTCTCACGGTCACTACGCGCGTGGTGACCTTCGTGAATCAGGCCGCCTGCGACATGCTCGGCGCAACGGACCCTGCTGAGCTGGTTGGCGTATCGGCCATGGACGTGCTCCACCCGGACGCTCGCGATGCCATGCACGAGCGCGTCGCGCCCCTCATCAGCAACGAGGGACGAGTGCTGGATCTGCCCCTCAAGGCTCTGAGGCTTGACGGTCAGTGCCTGCGCACGTCATGTCTGACCACGTGCACGCCCTACGAGGATGAGCCGGTCTTCATCTTCGTGGCTACCGGCTACGAACCGGTCGCGCCCTAGTTCGACCTCCGCACGACGGCGGCCAGATGGCACTACCCCTCGGCGCTACCCCTCGGCCTCGATGCGGTCGACTCCCCGCAGGTACGGGCGCAGGGCCTCGGGAATCACCACGCTGCCATCGGCCTGCTGGTAGTTCTCAAGGATGGCCGCGAAGGTGCGGCCGACCGCGAGGCCGGAGCCGTTCAGGGTATGCACGAGGCGACTCCCCTTGAACTCCGCGGGCTGGCGATACTTGATCGCCGCGCGCCTCGCCTGGAAGTCCCCGCAGTTGGAACAACTGGAGATCTCCTTGTACGCGCCATAGCTGGGCAACCACACCTCGATGTCGTAGGTCTTGGCTGCTCCGAAGCCCATGTCGCCGGTGCACAGCACGATGGTGCGGTACGGCAACTCCAGCAGCTGCAGGATGCGCTCGGCGTCGGCGACCATGCCCTCGAGCGCGTCCATCGACTCCTCGGGACGTGCGAACTTCACCAGCTCGACCTTGTCGAACTGGTGGACGCGGATCATGCCGCGCGTGTCGCGCCCGGCGCTGCCGGCCTCCTCGCGAAAGCACGACGTGAACGCGGTGTAGTGCCGCGGGAGCGTGTCACCCTCGAGCACCTCGTCGCGATGGATGTTCGTCAGCTGCACCTCGGCCGTGGGAATCAGATAGAGCGGCGTGCCCTCGCCATCGGTCTTGAACAGGTCGTCCTCGAACTTCGGCAGCTGGCCCGTGCCGGTCAGCGTCTCAGCGTTGGCGAGCAAGGGCGGCCACCACTCCTTGTAGCCCGCGTCGGCGTGCGTATCGAGCATGAAGTTGATGAGTGCTCGCTCAAGCTTGGCGCCCATGCCGCCCAGAAGCACAAAGCGGCTCTTGGCCAGCTTCACCGCCCGCTCGAAGTCGATGATGCCGAGCGCGGGGCCTAGGTCCCAGTGCGCGACGGGCTCGAAATCGAACGCACGGGGTGTGCCCCAGCGGCGCACCTCGACGTTATCGTCCTCGCTCGCCCCGACCGGGACGACCGCATCAGGGATGTTCGGCGCCGTCATGAGCAGGTCGCGTACCGTCGCGTCGACCTCGGCCATCGCGCCCTCGAGGCCGGCGATCGAGTCATTGACGTCGCGCACGGCTTCCTTGGCGGCCTCCGCCTCGTCGCGCTTGCCGTCTTTCATCAGAGCGCCGATAGCCTTGCTCGCCTCGTTGCGTTTGGCCTGGAGGGACTCGACTTCTGCGATGAGGCGGCGGCGCTCCTCGTCAAGCGAGAGGAACGCGTCGACATCCCACGACGCGTTGCGGTTGGCCATGGCGGTGCGCACGGCATCGGGGTTGTCGCGGATCAAGCGCGCGTCGAGCATGGGGGCCTCCGGCGAGAGAACAGATCGGACTGGGTCGCAGTATATCGCGCCCGTCTGCGCGCCGAGTGCCGGCTAGTTGATGTACTCGCGCATCCTCGCGACGTGCGACGAGCTACGCAAGCGTGAGAGCGTCTTGCCCTCGATCTGACGGATGCGCTCGCGCGTGACGCCAAACTCGCGACCGACCTCGTCGAGCGTGCAGGGCGCGTCGTCACCGAGGCCAAACCGCAGCTCGATGACTCGGCGCTCCCGGTCTGTGAGGGTGGACAAGACATGGGCGACGTCATCGCGCATGGCCTGGACGACCGCCGAATCGAACGCCGTCGGCTCCTTGTCGTCCACCACGAACTCCCCAAGGCTGCAGTCACCTTCGGTGCCGACCGGGGTCTCCAGAGATATGGTGTCGTGGCTCAGACTCAGAAGCATCTCGACCCGCTCGACGTCCACCTCGAGCTCGGCGGCGATCTCCTCGTTTCTTGGCTCACGGCCGAGCGTGGTGACCAAGCCACGGCGCACGCGGTTCACCTGCTGGATCTGCTCGCCCATGTGCACAGGCAGCCGGACGTTGCGCGCCTGGTCGGATATGGCGCGCCTGATTCCCTGCTTGATCCAGTTGGTGGCATAGGTCGAGAACCGGAATCCGCGTGTGTGATCGTACTTCTCAACCGCACGCATGAGCCCGATGTTGCCCGCTTGGATCAAGTCGGCGAGCGGAAGTCCGAGGCCTTGGTAGCGCTTGGCGTTCATCACGACCAGACGCAGGTTAGAGACGGTGAGGGTCTCCCGCGCCGCCACTCCGACCGCGGCTACTCGCTCCAGCCGGCGCCGAACCAGCGGTGAGCGATCGGCGTCAGCCCGCTCCAAGCGATGCTCCGCCTCGACCCCCGCCTGGATCTTCACAGCCAGATCGACCTCGCCCGCAGCCGTGAGAAGGGGGACCTTCCCGATGCGGCTCAGGTACGGCCTTACGGAGTCTTCGGAGTCGAACGCGACGGCGGAGCTTCTTGACGTCATCGGCACCTCTTCCAGGGCTGCGGCATGATACGCGGAATGCGGCTGCCCGACTCGGTACCTCCGACGGGATGTGCCACCTGAATCCCCACTAGCGGGACCAGATATTATACGAATATCCCTCAGATATCGTCAAGTCAGCCAATTTCGAGGCCGTGATGCAGGGGCCACCGCGCTACACTGACCCCATGTTTCGCACACTGCGCTACACCGCCGACGACGCAGCATCGCGTCACCTCGCCCAAGCCGACCCCGAGCTCGGAGTCCTCATCGACCGCATCGGCGCAGTCGAGGTCGCCGTGACCGGAGGCGGCTTCGAGGTCATGGCGGAGGCCATCGTCTCGCAACAGCTGTCGGCCAAGGCTGCTGCCACCATCTGGCGCAAGCTCGCCGAGCAGGTCGGGTCGTCGGCCGAATCGCTTGCCGCGGCCTCCCACGAGTCCCTGCGCTTTGCAGGGCTGTCTAACCGTAAGGCCGAATACGTCGCCGACATCGCACGCGCCACCTTGGCCGGCGAGATC
Source organism: Coriobacteriia bacterium (assembly GCA_034370385.1). Classification (NCBI taxonomy): domain Bacteria; kingdom Bacillati; phylum Actinomycetota; class Coriobacteriia; species Coriobacteriia bacterium. The sequence continues at coordinate 25,961 of JAXMKZ010000056.1, read as the reverse complement.
GACTGGGTTGCGCTCGAGTCGCTCGATGACGAGGCGGTCATCGACACCCTTGTTCCCCTGCGCGGCGTCGGGCGCTGGACCGCCGAGATGTACCTGGTCTTCGCCTTGGGCCGACCCGATGTGCTCGCCCTCGATGACTTCGGCCTCCGCAGCAGTGCCGGGCGCATGACCGGGCTCGGCGGCCCGATGAGTCGCACGGATCTGGCCCAGCGCGGTGAGCGATGGCGGCCGTGGCGCAGCGCTGCATGCCTGTGGCTGTGGTCAGATCAGGGGTAGCGCGCCAGGGCCTCCTGCGCCTGGGCGCGGGCCGCGTGGTACCGCCGGGCGATCAGAACCGCAAGAATCGCCAGCACCACCGCGTAGAAGACCGGGTAGAACCAGACCGGCGCCGTGATGACCTGCTGCCGCGCACGCAGGTATCCGTTGAGCAGGCGAAACGCCGTGAAGCCAAAGGCGAACGCGAGGAACGGCACGCCGCGCGGTGCGCCGCGCCGGGCCAGAACCCACGCCGCGCCGCCCAGGATGACGGCAGCAGCGATCTCGTAGAGCTGCGTGGGATGGACCGGCATCGCCGCCGCGCCGCCCAGCGCGCTCAGCAACCCAAGCCGGCCGCTCGCCACCTGAAGCTCCCACGCCGGGCTCCCCAACGGGAAGACCACGCCCCAAGGTAGAGCGCACTCCACTCCGAAGCAGCAGCCCCGCAGGAAGCAGCCGGTGCGCATGAGCGCAACGCCAAGAACGAGCGCCGGCACCGCCGCATCAGCAAGCGGCCACCGGTCGAGCCGAGTGAACTGCGCCAGCCCGATCGCAGTCAGCGCTGCCACGAGCAACCCGCCATAGAGGGAGAACCCCTGGAACTGAAGGCTCCACACGCGCGACGGGTCCTCAGCGTAGAAGCGCCCTGCTATCCCCAAGTCGAAGATGCGCGCGCCTATGACCCCGGCAGCCATCGCCCCGGCATAGACGCCGAGCGCGCGAGCGAACGGGGCTCCGCCTCGCCGCGCGACCACGGCCGCCACCAGCGGGCAGCACGCCCACGCGAGCAGGTAGAACGTGCTGTACACGCCCAGCTCGAGCGTCCCGGTCCCCAGCGGTATCCGAAGGACCGGGTTCACGGGCGCATCACTTGGGCGTGTCGGGCTTGCTGAGCGTGAAGACCGCCTTGAGCCGCCAGCCCTTGCCGCCTCCAGTGAGCGTGCCCTTCTGCACGAGGTTCTCGCCCTGGCGGGAGACGGTCGCCTTCATGCTGCTGACGCCCTCGCCACTCTGGGGCTCGTAGGTGATCGTCGACCCCGAATAGCTGATGCCGTACTGCGTCGGGTTGCTCGTCACGTCGTCGTCAGGATCAAGTGAGCCGACGTCGATGAGCCCCGTTCCGGAACCCTGCCCGCTCTCGTCGACGGTTATGTCCATGGTCATCGGGATCTTCTTGCCCTTGAGAGCCGAGAGAATCGCGGCGCTGCAGCCCTCCTCCTCGGCGGCCTTCTGGTCGGTGATCGTGAACTCGGTGATCGTGAAGACACCCGACCACGAGCCGTTGATGTCGAACTTCTCGACGGTGATGATGCTCGCCGCATCGTTGTCCGTCCGGCGAACCGTGATCACTCCCTCGTCCTTAGGCAGGGTGACGGTCCACTTCACTTCACCGGCCGTGTTCGCAGCGACGGGCTGACTCGACTTGCCGCCGATCGCGTGGTTCTCGGCGCTGACATCGATGGCGAGGTCGGTGCCCTTGTCGCCGGTCATCTTCACGATGCCCTTGACTGCGTACTCGCCTGGTTCGCCTGTCACGGCGACCGCGTCGACCACCGCGATCTGTTCGAGGATCTCAGGCGTGAGCTTCCCGAGGCCCTTCTCCGCGCGCATGTCGTTGATGACCTGGAGCACCGCGAGGTCGACGGCAAGAACGCGGCCGCCGTAAGCGTCCGGAATGAGATTCGAATGCGCCTTCGGGTCTCCGGGGTCACCGATCGTCAAGCCCTTGCGCGCCGTCTCGCTCAGAATCCTCTTGATATCGGCGGCCTTCAACGACGGGTTGAGAGACAGCAGAATGGCCGCAGCGGCCGTGACATGAGGGGTGGCGAAACTCGTTCCGTTCTGCCGGACGGGCTCCCCATCGGGACCCATACCGACGATAGCCTTCGTCCCGGGCGCGGCAAGCGTGATCTCGTAGTTCTCGCTCTTTCCGTTCGAGTAGGACGAGTAGTTGCCGTCGTTGTTCATGCCGCCGACGGTGATCATGTTGTCGAACGCGTGCCCGCTCGGATACCGCCGAGAGCCGTCCACCACCTGATGATCGTTGCCAGCCGAGCAGACGAACAGGACGCCGGGATGGTCTTGGGCCATCTTCTCGAAGAACTTCTTGTACGCGGCGGCAACCTCGGGATTGCCGTTGGTCTTGCCGAACGAGCAGTTGATCACCTTCGCGTTATTGGCGACGGCGGTCTGCACCGCCTTGAGGTCCCCCAGAGCCCACGTCGTCCCGCCACTGAGAGTCACCTTGGTCGGGTCGTTCGGGTCGGGGGTACTCGTCGTGGTCGCGTACTTGGGCGAGCTACGGTTGATGCTTGTGATCTTGAGCTTCTTGCCGAGCGGGCCTGCTACTCCCGCGGGGCCGCCGTTGCCCGGGTCGGCCCCTATGACGGTCATCACGCCGGTGCCGTGGGTGCCAGCCGGATTCGTACTCCCATCGTCGTTGACGCTCGGAGCGCTCGCCTTCCCGCCGTCCTCGTCCGGGGAGTCGACCTCGACCTCGCCGCCAAACTCGGACTCACGGCCCTCACCAGGCGCCCACAGCCCGGAGTCGATGACGCCGACCCTCACCGTCTCGAGATCGAGCCCGGCGCCTCGAACGAACTTCCATGCCTGGGGGACGCCGATGGCGCGGTAGCCGTCTCCGGCCTCACCCTCGTACATGGGCTCTTGGTATGGCTCCTGCCGGACACCCCAGATCTCGGCATCCTCGAAGGTCTCCTCGTTGGGGAACGCAAGGGCGACCTTGTCGTTGGCTTTGGCAGTAGCAATCGCCTTTGTCAGGTCATCTTCGGTCGTGCCCGGGTACTCGATCTGGTACAGGTCGATGAACTCCATCTCGCCGACCAGCGAGCCGTTCAGCTTCTTGGCGACCTTCTCCGCATCCCGGCGCTTGCCACCTTCGGCGAGCACGATGCCGATCTGATTCGCCGGAACGGTACCCCACTGCTTGGACGTGATGACTGAGGCCGCGTCGGGTGCCTTGTAGGTGGCTTCGCCCATGTCGGGACCGTCACCGGCCAGCCCACCATCCCGCCCGCCAAGGAACCACCACGCGCCGCCGCCGATTGCCGCAACGAGCAGGACAGCGATCGCGAGAAGCCCGACGACGAGACCGACGCGCGAGCGACGCGGCGAGCGTGTCGGCGAGGGCATCGGCTGAGCAACAGGTGCCTGCTGGACCACGCCAAGCGGCACTGCCTGTGGTTGAGCGGCTGATGCCGCCGTCGGCAGCGCGTCGCCCGCGCCGACGAACAACCCCGCGACATCGCGTGCCGGCACCCATCCCGGCAACGTCGCGTGCCAGACGAGGTCATCCGGCGTGAAGAGCCCCGAAGCTGCGAAGCCCGTCATCTGGTCCCACGTGTAGGGACCGCCCCTTGCGTCGCTCGCGTCGGCGACTCGCTTGAAGTACCACTGCGAGGCGATGCTTCCGTCCACTGGCATCGAGTGCCTCCCCTGGCATCCCGGTCGGCCTGCACGATCGTGGCCGCTCCCCCTGCGCAGATACTACGCCGCCCCAGGCGTCGCGCTCAAGCGATATCGGCCGAATCCCCCGCGCTGACCGTTGAGAAAATACCGTTTGGGGTATATTTCATACCGCTCGTCGCCGATTCACCCTGAAATGCTCATGTAGGTTCGTTAACCTTCCGAAGAAGAGGTACTGACGCCGACGTCCCTACAAGCTCACGCGCTCCCCGGCAGGAGGTGAAGCGCTCATGATCCTGACCGACGCTGAGATGACCGACCGCTTCATCAACTCGCTGGGTGACGCCTGCGTCATTGTGAGCCGCGGGGGCGAGGTGACGGCCGCAAACGAGCTCGCCCTTGCCCTGTACGGCCGACCGAGAACCGAGATGATCGGCGTGCCCTTCGCCGCTTTGTGCCCGGAGTTCGAGCGCGACGTGATGTCCGGTGAGCTCGCTTCGTGTAACGGCCAGCCGCGTGCGTTCCGGGCCTTGCAGCTGCGCGCGCACGGCGGTGGCTTCGTCGGCGAGTTCACGGCCAAGGCGTGCCACGATCCGGACGAATGCGTCGTGCTTCTGGTACGCGAGGCGCAGGAATCGGAGACGCTGGAGGGCGACCTGACGCTGCGCACTCTCATGCTGAACTACGTCACGGATGGCATCGTCTGCCACACCCTCGATGGCGAACTCCTCTTCGCCAACCGTACGGCGATGGTTCCGTGGGGGGTCAGCTCCCTCGATGAAGCTCGAGCCCTGGGCCCGTTCGGATGGGTATCGGACGAACAGCGGCCGGTCCTTGCCGAGCTCATGAAGAGCATGATCGCCGAGGGGGAGCTGCGATTCGAGAGTCATGGACACGGCCCCTCAGGTGCGGAGGCGCACCTCGAGATCCACTCGGTCATCATCGAAAGCGCCGGCCAGCAGATCGTGATCTCATCGGTGCGCGACGTCAGCGAGCGCATGGAGAACGAGGAGGCGATGCGCTACCTCGCCTATCACGACACGCTGACCGGACTCGCGAACCGAGTGCTGCTGGAAAGCGAGCTGGCGCACGCCCTAGCGCTTTCGGATCGATACGGAGATAAGGTGGGCGTCATCTTCCTTGACTTGAACGACTTCAAGCCGGTGAACGACACGTACGGGCATGCGGTCGGCGACGACGTCCTACGCGAGGTAGCCAACCGCCTCGCCGGAGCGATCCGAGAGAGCGATACGGTGGCGCGCCCGGGCGGCGATGAGTTCGTGGTCCTCGTGCCCCGGCTCACCACCGACTCCGAACTGACGACGATAGCCGCGAAGCTCGCAGCGGAGATCGCGCGTCCGATGGACCTCGGATCGACAACCATCACGGTGAGCGCCAGCTTGGGCTCCGCCATACGGCAGCCGGGAGAGAACGCCGAGTCGCTGCTCACCCGCGCCGACCTCGCGATGTATCGCTCCCGCAAGTCCAGTCCCCGTTAGGCGACAGACCCGCGGGCGACGACTCCCTACGCTTAGGCGGGTATGCTACGCACATGAGCGATACCGACCGACACAAGACCAGCCTCGACGCGGAGCTGACCCCTGAGCAGCGGGTCGAGATGTGGCACGCGCTGTTCGATGCGTCTCCCGATCCGGTGTTGGTGCACGGGCCCGACGGCGAGCTGTCTTACTACTCGTCCGGCGCCCTGAGCGCACTGGGGTACACCGACGAGGAGATGCGCGCCCTCAAACCGTTCGGCTGGGTGGATCCGGACTCGATCCGAGGCGCCGCAGGGCGCCTCGAGGCCATCCTTCACGACGGCGGGCTCGACTTCGACTCGGGCCTACTGCGCAAGGATGGAACGGTGCTGCCCACGCGGGTGAGAGCGCGCAGGGTCGAGACGCCCCTCGGGCCGGCCATCCTCTCCGTGATACACGACATGCGCGAACTTGAAGCGGCGCGGAGCCGACTGGTGCACCTCGCCTATCACGACTCGCTTACCGGTCTTCCCAACCGCCCGGCCTTCGAGGATCGTCTGCGAATCGCCATAGCCGGAGTTCATCGACACCACGACGTGCTCGCCCTTGCCTATCTGGACTTGGACAAGTTCAAGCCGATCAACGATGCTCACGGCCATGAGACCGGCGACCAGGTGCTCATAGAGGTCGGTCGGCGCATCCAGTCGCTCATTCGAGAACAGGATCTGGTCGCACGGCTCGGTGGTGACGAGTTCGTCGTCGTGCTCCCGCGCCTTCAATCACGCGAGGAGCTCGGTCCGCTCGCCGAGCGCCTGCACGATGCGATCTGCGCACCGATGACCGTGTGCGGAGCCGACTGTGTCGTAGATGCTTCGATCGGCTTCGCCATCTTCGATCCCGAGGAAGACGACGCGCGCTCCGTGGTGGTCAAGGCCGACTTGGCGATGTACGCCGCGAAATCGGATCCCGAACACCGCTGGCGCATCTGGAGTCCTGACCTGTGACGCGGGTGCCTGATCGCCAGCTATACTGAGGAACAAGGGGACCGAGGCGCTGCCCGGTTCGACGTTTCGCCGACTGAGAGGGGGCCCGGATGACGCCGGAGACACCAGACCCGATAGCCGAGCCCTACGACCCCGCAGATCCTGACGCCGAGGAGCAGCGGCCGAAGCGCAGCCTCTGGGGGCTGGTGCTCACGATCCTCGGAATCATCGCCATCATCCTTCTACTGCTCCTTCTCAGGGACTGCGGCGGCGCGGATTCAGGCGCGAGCGATGACGGCGACAAGGTCATCGTACGCGTCTCCGGTCTGGAGCCGGTGGACGGGGTCATCTCGATCTGGATCACGCAGGACGCGGACATCAACGAAGTGCTGGCGGCCGCCGAGGTCCGGTCGACGAACATCCTCGACATGGGAGACGGGCGCTACGTCGTGGAGACCGGACGCGGCAGCGAGGCGAAGGTCATCGCAGCCATCAAGCGTACGGCGGGCGTCAACGACGCAGGCCGAGTCTTCGAGCGCTGAGCCGGGCTTCTCAGACCTGGCTCGCTGCGCACGGGTAGCTGCCGAGCACCTTCACCTCGCGCAACTTGAGCCGTAGGCAGTCGAGCGCGGTACGGACGTGCGCATCCTCGACATGCCCGTGGAAGTCGACGAAGAACATGTAGTCGCCCAGCTGGCGCTTCGTCGGGCGCGACTGGATCTTCGTCAGACTGATCTCAGCGTAAGCGAACTCCGACAGGATCATCAGCAGCGCGCCGGCCTTGTCCGCCTTGAGAAAGAGCGCGAGCGAGGTCTTGTCGTCTCCCGTACGCTCCCTGAGGCCGCGCCCGATGACCACGAATCTCGTCTGGTTGCCGGCGTAGTCCTCGATCGCAGGCTCGCGCACTTCGCCGCCGTGAAGGTCGGCCGCCAACCGGGTTCCCACCGCGGCAACCGTCGGGTCGCCCACCGCCCTCTGCACGGCCTCCGCTGTCGAGTTGGCGGCCACGACCGTCCGGCCGGGAAGGTTGCGGGCAAGCCAGCGCCGGCACTGCCCCGTGGCCTGCGGGTGGGAGACCACCGTCGCAACAGCCGCAAGATCTACACCGGGCGCCGTGATCAGGGCGTGATGGATGTCGAGCACCAACTCTGACTGGATCTCCAACTGGGTATCGAACGCCAGGGAGTCGAGCGTCGCGTTCACGCTGCCCTCCACCGAGTTCTCTATGGGCACCACACCCGCGTCAGCCTGACCCCGTGCGACGGCCTCAAACACTTCCTCTAGGGAAACGCACGGCACCGGCTCCACGTCAGGCACGCCAAGCGAGAGCAGCGCCTCCTCGGTGAAGGTGCCCGCAGGACCAAGAAAGGCGTACTTGACCATCGAGATCACGCTCCTGAGGTTGCCTCGTCGTCGAGTGCGGCGGGCTCGGGTACGTCTCCGCTCGAATCCGAACCCGCAGATTCGCGCACCCGGGGCTGGGGAGTCCGCACCCGGTTCTTCCCGCCACTCTTCGCCCGATACAGCGCGTCGTCGGCCTCGCGCAGAATAGACTCCCTATCCTCCCCGTGAACGGGGAACGTCGCCAGGCCTATGGAGACCGTGAGGTGATGATCGCGGTTGCCGTCCGCGTCGGCGAATCGCGCCTGTGCGACCGACTCGCGAACCTTCTCCGCGACGACGTACGCTCCGGAGGCATCGGTCTCAGGCAGCACCACCGAGAACTCCTCGCCACCGTAACGGGCGACAAGGTCCACCTCACGAACGGCATCCTCGATCGCCCGAGCCAGATCGCCCAGCGCGACATCGCCGGCGATGTGCCCATGCGAGTCGTTGAAGCCCTTGAAATCGTCGACATCGAGCATCAGGAGCGAGAACTGCTTCGAGTAGCGCTGCGCCCGGCTGATCTCCTCGTCGAGCGTCATCTGGAGGTGGCGGTAGTTGGCGAGCCCGGTGAGTTCGTCGGTGCTCGCGAGCTTCTTCGTCAGGGTGTAGAGCCGCGAGTTCTCCGCCGCGACCACGAGTTCGCTGGCGACCGCGGACAGAACGAGGCGGTCCTCCTTCGACAGCCCGTCAAGCTCTTCAGCGCTCGCGCAGAAGAGGACCATCATCTGCGCGTGGTCGAACGCCGCCGTGCATGAGAAGTGATCCTCCAGAGCGCCGTAGCGCATCTGTCCCGACGAGTCGATCGGCGAAACACCCGCAAGGGAGCCGATGCTGGCTGAGAACAGCGTCTCTGATCGTTCCTTGTCGATGACGAACAAGCAGCACGTTCCGATACCGAGGACCTTGGCGATGACCTCGAGAACGAGCGGGCCCACGCGACTGAAGTCGAGGGATGAGTGAACGATCTCGGTGATCTGCGAGATCGCCTTGAGCTCGGAGACGCGCCGGTTGATCTGCTCGAGCGCCACCTCGCGCTGCCCGACCGCCATCACGGTTTCCTCTTCGCGCTGGCGTCTGCGCTCCACCGAGACCGCAACCATCCCCGTCAGCAGCGGAATAGCCGCAGCCCCAAGCGCGTGCACTACCAGAGGGCCGGGTTCCAGCGAAGTGATGTGCGCGAACGCGTGCCCGACGACGTAGGCCAGAGCAGCCCCGAATCCTGCGATCCATGCCTCGCGTCGCGACATCACGAGCGCATAGACGGCGGGCAACACGACCGCGGCGGGGTAGAAGCCGATCTCCACATCGTAGAGGAGGTAGGTGAACCCTGCGACGACGACCAGATCAGGACCCAGCACCCGCATCATCGCCGTGCGAAGACTCGGTCCATCGGTGCGGGAGTACCAAGAGAGCACGGCACTGTTGATGGCAAGCACGCACAGGAAACCGAAGTACGGCCAGAATTCGCGTCGGCCCCCCGGCACGGTCAAACCGACCAGAGGCAGCAACGCGAGTGCAACGACGAATGCCCACCGCGCACGAGCGTAGAGACGCTCGTCCGGTGTTACTCGCAGGTGTAGAGGGTGTTGTGGCACGGTGCTCCCCGCCGAAATGACACGCCGTGAGCTTGAGGACCACGGCGTCATGGTACAAGTATACCGAACGCTCAGACCCGCCCCGCACGCGGCAGCCTATGCGGCTGCCCTGTCGTCACGGAGCCCCGATGGAATCCGATCACCTGCTGAGACTCCTGAAATCCGTAGCCACCGGATCCACCCGTCCCGAGGACGCTGCAGCGCGCGTCGATGAGCTCTACTTCTCCGAGGTCGCCGGTGGCACCGGTGCGGTGGAGGCGCGCGTCGATCACCACCGTACCGATCGGTGCGGCTTCCCCGAAGTCATCTTCTGCGAGCGCAAGACGCCCGACCAGGTGGCATCGATAGCGTGCGCACTGCTCGAGCGCTCCGATGTGGTGCTGGGCACCCGGGCCTCCGCAGCACATGCAGAAGCCCTCTCCCACGCGTGCCCGGACATGCAGTGGCTCGAACAGCCCCGCATGGTCCTCGTCGATCGTCGCCGCGAACTCACGCCCATGGGCCACATCGTGGTTGCCAGCGCGGGAACCGCGGACACGCCCGTCGCGGAGGAGGCCGCGGTCACCGCCGAGGTCATGGGCAGCCGCGTCACGCGCCTCTACGACGTCGGGGTCGCGGGCGTGCACCGAGCGCTCGCGCACATCGACCTGCTCCGGGACGCCCGCGTCGTCATCGCCGTCGCGGGCATGGAGGGTGCGCTGCCATCGCTCATCGCCGGCCTGGTCGCCGTCCCGGTGGTGGCCGTCCCGACAAGCGTCGGCTACGGCGCGAACTTCGGTGGCGTCTCCGCGCTGCTCACCATGCTCAACTCGTGCGCGGGTGGCATCGGCGTCGTCAACATAGACAACGGATTCGGTGCCGCGGTGCTGGCGACGCGCATCAACCGACCCGGTTGGGCGGAACTCATGGCGGCGAATCCCGATACCGAAGAGGCGGCGCCGTGATAGCCCATCTCGACGCATCGACGGGCGTATCGGGCGACAAGTTCCTCGGCGCGCTGCTCGACATCGGTGCCCACACCGACGCATCATCGCCGGCCTTCACCGTGGACGATCTAGCAGCTGCGGTGGCAAGCATGGCGCCCGAGATAGCCATCAGCATCGGACGAGCAAGCCGCCGAGGCGTCGAGGGCGTGACTGTCTCGGTCGAGGCGTCCGGTGATGCCGCCCACCGCACGTGGAGCGACATCCGAGAGCTGCTCGCAGAGGCTGCCGTGCCCGAACGTGCCCGCCAGCGCGCACTGGCCGTCTTCGAGAGGCTCGCCCAGGCAGAAGGCCGAGTTCACGGCGTGGCACCCGACGATGTCCACTTCCACGAAGTCGGAGCCATCGATTCGATCGTCGACGTCGTGGGCGTGGCACTCGGCCTCGAGCGGCTCGCGATCGAGCGCCTGGTCGTGTCCCCGGTCGCCGTCGGCTCAGGAACCGTCCACACCGCGCACGGTATTCTGCCGATTCCCGCACCGGCCACCGCGCTCCTGCTGGAGGGTGTTCCGGTAGTGCCGGGCCCCTCGACCGGTGAGCTCACCACTCCTACCGGGGCCGCTCTCGTGGCCGTCCTTGCCGATGTCTTCGGCCCGCTGCCTCCCCTGGTACCGCGCGCTACCGGTCATGGCGCCGGCTCGCGTGAATTGGCCGAGGCGCCCAACATCGCACGCCTGATCATCGGTGATGCCATGCGGGCATCGTCGGGCCACGGCGTCGAGTCCGTCGTCCTGCTCGAGAGTAACCTCGACCACCTCAGTCCCGAAGCGGTCGCCCACGCTGCCGTGGAGCTTGCCCGGTCAGGGGCTCTCGACGTCTGGACTTCGGGCGCCACCATGAAGAAGCAGCGGCTGGGAGTTGTGCTGTCAGTGCTCTGCCGTGGGGACGATGCCGACCGCCTCGCCGAAGCGATCCACGCGCTGACCGGAACCCTGGGTGTGCGACGGCTCGAACTGACTCGCAGCACGGTTGAGCGCACGGTGATCGAAGTCGAGACCGCTCATGGCCCCATCCGAGTGAAGTCCGGCGCCGGTCGCCTTCGCCCGGAAGCCGATGACGTCACGCGCCTCGCCCGCGCCACCGGCCGCAGCTTCGACCAGATGGAGCGCGAGCTGTCCAACGCAGCCCACGACGCCCTGGACGTGCAAAGCGATGGCGAGCCTGCTGGCGGCGCCTCCGGCGCCTGATTCCGGCGTCGCAATCGAGAGTCACTTATGGTGCATACTGTGGTGCCAAACCCACAGATGCTCCGCGCGTCCGAAAGGCACGACAGATGCAGTTCAAGCCGATCGCTGCGTTCAGAGACCCCCGCAAGAGACCCCGCATCATCGTCTGGCTGACCGTGGCGGTCATGGGCTTCGTGGTCTTCTGGGCCGGCGGGATCATCGGGACTTCGTACGAGTGGTTCTGCACCACGCCGTGTCACAAGGTGCACGACGACAACACGCTCGCCTACCGGGCCTCGACGCACACGAACGTCTCCTGTATCGCGTGCCACGAGCCGGTCAACGCCGATCCTCTCACCATGACGCTGATGAAGATCAAGGTGCTTCCGGACCTTCCCGCGACCATCTTCAACAACTACGAGATCCCCGTGAACCCGGCAAGCCACGTAGCGATGGAGACCCCCGACGAGCAGTGCACGCAGTGTCACAACCTTGCGACGCGCAAGCCCACGCCCTCCGATGGCATCATCATCGACCACACCATGCACACCGAGAACGCGGTGACCTGCGCCACCTGTCACAACCGTGTGGCTCACCCCGAGGAGGATATCGACCTCGTCTTAGGCACCCGAAAGCACGACAACTGGATGACGATGGATGCGTGCTTCCGCTGCCACAGCCTCGAGAGCGACCCGAAGGCGCCGGGCGCCTGTGAGGCATGCCACCCGAAAGGCTTCCCGCTCGAACCCGCAAGCCACCGCCTGAAGGGTTGGTACACGCGGTACGGGTCGTCGACGCTCCACGCTGAGAGCGCCAAAGAGGAGTCCGCGTCCGTAGCGGCCGCTGCCCAGTACAACAGCGAGCATGAGCCGCTGGATCCGGCACATGCCAAGGGACCGGTGCTCACTCCCTCTTCTGAGATCAACTCGTGCTACACCTGTCACAAGACCTCATTTTGCGGCGACTGCCATCAGGTGCCCATGCCGCACCCGGAGGGCTTCACGAAGAACCATGGCCGCGAGGGCATCAGGAACTCGAAGGCGTGTGGCACGTGCCACGCTCGCAACGCCGCAGAGGCCGCAGGAACCAACTTCTGCAACTCCTGCCACCACCCGAGCAGCACGCCCGGCACCCCGTGGATGAAGAACCATCGCCAGACCGTGATCGCCGAGGGCGCGAACCCGTGCTTCGACTGCCACCAAGCCGAGTACTGCGAGCTGTGCCACGTCCGTGGGCCCGAAGCGGCCGCACGGTTCGTCGAGGAGCAGTACGCCGAGTAGCCGTCAGGCGACGCTCCAGCCGTCGCTGCGTCGGCACAAGAAGCCATCCGCCTCAAGGGCCGTGAGCAGTTCTCGCGTCTCGTCCACGCTCACGCCTGTCTCCTCGGCCAACTGCGCTTCATCGCCTCCGGGCTGCGCCAGGACCGCCTTCAGCAGCCGCGCGCGCTTCTGTCGCCGGGAGCCCTGAAACGGTGACTGTCGCGCGTGGTGCGCGCTGCGCCGCGACGGGTTCGGCAGCGTGCGTTTCAGGTGTGCACCGTGGTCGAGCAGCGCGTAGTTCCACGTGCGCGCGGTGATTCCGGCCGCTTCTGCCGCCTGCGCGGCCTGCGACACCAGCGCACTGATCTCGCGATCAGGCACCCCGTCGCGGTCCGCCAGCAGCTCGTGCAGCACGACGGCGCGCACGTTCGTCTCAAGGTACGTGGCGTGGCGGTCGTACGCGAAGGCGAGCACCCCGGCTGCTGTGGCGGGGCCGACGCCGGGCAGCGCGCGCAGCGCCTCCTCGTCAGCGGGAAGTTCGGCCGCCCCTGTCCAACCGCGTGCGACGCGGTCATCCACGACCTGATCGGCCAGCCGCTTGAGCGCAACCGCGCGGCGGTTGTAGCCGAGCCCCTGCCAGGCCCGCAGCACCGCCTCAAGCGGTGCGGCGGCCAGGGCCTCTAGTGAGGGGAACGCACCGAGCCACTCTTCGTAGAAGCGCACCACGCGCGCTGCCTGTGTCTGCTGGAGCATGACCTCACTCACCAGCACCTGGTAGGGATCGCTCGTGTGCCGCCAAGCGAAGTCGCGATAGTGTTCGCGCCCGCTGGCAACGACCAGTTCGACGAAGTCCGCCAGCCGGCGAGGATCAGCGCTCGACGTCGCTGTCATCTTCGACTTCCACGAGTACCGGCTCATGCTCCGCGGGTTGCACGCTCTCCGAGACGATCAGCTCGCCACCGATCTCCTCGCCCGACAGCGGCGCCTTCACCTTGGCGGCCAAGGGCACCTCGCGCAGGAACACCATGGCCACCACGGAGATGAGCATCATGCCGGCCCCGATGAGGAACGTCTGCGCGATCGCGTCAGACAAAGCCAGCTGCAGATCGACGAGGAAGACGGCCATGATGCGCTCCGTACCCGCCGGCATCTGCTGCGAGATCGTCTCGACGGCACCGGCGTTCAGCAGCTTCGCGGGCTCTGCCGCAAGCTTGGTGAGGGCGGGCGTCAGGGCACCGAACTTCACCGCATCCCGCGCAACCAGCGCCTCGAGGTTCGTCGCGAAGGCGGCGTTCATGACCCCACCGAGAAGCGCGACACCGACGGTGCCGCCGATCGAGCGGAAGAACTGGACTGCGGCGGTGACTTCGCCTATCCGGGTCTGGAACTGCGACTGCAGCGATATCGCGAAGAGCGGCATCGTCACGCCAACTCCAGCTCCGACGAGAATCATCGCAAGAACCAAGCTCGTTCGCGTGGTGTCCACCTCGAGGCCTGAGAGCAGGAGCATGCCGCCCGTCGCCACGGTCAGGCCCCCCACGCCGAGCCACTTGTAGTGACCCGTCCGGGAGATGATCTGTCCGCACACGATCGATCCGGCCACCATGGACAGCATCATGGGAATCAGCAGCTGCCCCGAAGATGCGGCGCTCGCACCCTGAACCACCTGCATGAACAGCGGCAAGAACATGATCGATCCGAACATGCCCACGCCCGAGAAGAACAGCGCCAGCATGCTCATGGAGAACGCCCGGTCCTTGAACAGCACCATGTCGAGGATCGGTTCGGATGCGCGGCGTTCGATCTGCACGAACACGATCAGAGCGAAGGCCGCCACGGCAAACAGCCCGAGGATGGCCGCAGAGACCCACTCGTAGTACCCGCCACCCCAGTTCAAGGCGAGCAGCAGCGGCACCAGGCCGACGACGAGCGCGATGGCTCCCCACCAGTCGATGGAATGCTGCTGCCCGTGCACGGGTCGCGGCATCGAGAACAACAGCACGCCTATGGCGAGCAGCCCGAGCGGGATGTTCACGAGGAAGATCCAGCGCCACGTGGCCACGTCGGTGATCCATCCGCCGACTGCCGGGCCCACGACCGAGGCCAGGCCGAAGATCGCTCCCGTGAAGCCCTGATACTTGCCGCGCTCGCGAGGCTCGAACAGGTCGCCCACGACGGCCATGCCGTTGGCCATCATCGCGCCGCCGCCCAGACCCTGGATTCCCCGTGCGATGATGAGCTGCATCATCGGCGTGATGCCCAGCGGCACAAGCACCTGGTTCACGGCATCAGTACCGGCAAGCCCGCACGCCACCGAGCCCGCCATGAACAGCGAGATGCCGCCGATGTAGAACCACTTGCGCCCGTAGAGGTCGGACAGTTTGCCCACGAGCGGCACGGCGATCGTTGATGTCAGCGAGTAGATCGTGAACAGCCAGGCCAGCATCTCCATGCCGCCCAGCTCGCGCACGATCTGAGGTATCGCGGGCCCGACGATCGTCTGATCGAGCGCACCGAGAAGCAGCGCCAGCAGCACGCCGCCGAACACCGCCATCTTCTGGCCGTGCGGGAGAGCTCTCAGTTGCATGGAGGTTTTTGACTCCTTCAAGACGTGTATCGCAACGCGGGCCGTGCAAGCGCACCGCTCAGATGTGCTTGATGTAGTACCTGCAGCGCCGATTCTCAGGGCAGTCGCTCGGGACATCCCCTCTCGTGGACGTCCAGCCGGTCCCCTCGATGAAGCACGAACACTGAACGCGTTTCTCGTGCTCTTTGAGCCGCGTGTCCCACGCGTCCTCTTCTACCGGCATCTCCCGCCACCACGTGCACTTGCCCTTGATCGGCGCGTAGGAATCCCCCATCGAGCCACCGCCTGTACTCGTTACGATCGACGTATGCTTCGGACCTTTCGGCCGCGTTGAGGGCGCACGGTTCTTACGCAAGGACGCCCGGTTAGTGTACATTGTGAGACAGAGATTCGCGCGGGGGCGCCGGCGTTGTCTAGGAGCAGCTCATGGGAAAACTGTACGACCACTGCCAGCAGATTCAGCGGCACATCGACAGCAACAATCTGGATGTCTTCAAGTCACGGGGAGAGCTTGCTCTGCGCTGTGGTTTCCTCGTGTCGCTTGTCGGCCCCGACGAGCCGGATGACCCGCAGAAGATAGAGGCCCTTCGACAGGCGGCCAGCGAGGTTTTCGGACTCGAGCTCCGCTAGGCGCAACACCCCCACCGAGGAGTCTCTCCGTGCCCCGCGAAGACGACTTGCACCGCCTCTCCGAAGCTTCGAGCTTCGCCTCCCTCACCGACCCGAAAGTACGGGCCGCAGCCGCGCGTGCAAAGAATCTGCGCGTGGGGCTCTATTCTGTGGGGGCGGTCGCGTTCCTCGCCATGACCATGGCCTGGAATCCTCCCTCCGACACCGCGCATTCCTTCACCACGGCGAGCGACTACAAGGCGTCTCGCGACAGCGGCTGCACCAACTCCGGCGAAGGGTGTCACGGCGACGAGACCGAGTACACCGACTTCAACGCGTACCACCCCGACACCGAGTGCGGAACCTGTCACGAGCACGAGGGCGTGGGCTGCATCCCCTGCCACAGCTCCAAGGGGCATGAGTGCCAGTCATGCCACGATGGCACGGATGAGAAGGCGGGCGACCAGGAGCGGATCACCGATCCCTACCCGCGCGGTCACTACCGCGAGACCACGCACACGGCGATCGGTACTGACTTCTCCGTGGTGATGAGGGCTACGAAGCGCGGCAAGGCCGGTGCCGAATGCCGAGCATGCCACGATCGAGACCTCTATAAGTCTCATCAGAAGGTACCGGAGACGAAGGGGAGCCCGTACGGCGACAGCATCGGATGCGGTGAGTGCCACAACGACGCGCGCTCCGGCGGTCTCGAGCAGGTACTGGCCGACTGGGAGGATCGCTCCTGTGAGGTGTGCCACGCGAAGGAATCCTCTTCGCCGATGCACTCAGCATCGCTGGCGCCCAGCGTGGAGGCGACGGATGCCGCCGGCTGCGGGTCGACCGGCCCCGGGTGCCACCAGTCGGTCGATCTCCACGCACTTCATCCGGACCGCCCCAAGGACTGCTCCGGCGCGGGTGACGACGACGAACCCATCTGTCACAACCTCAAGGCCCAAGCGCACGTACCTGAGGAGTACCGGTGCGGCGATGGTGACGACGGGTGTCACATCACCTACGAGTCCGACGAGTACTCCCACGACGAGGATGCCCGCTTGCACCGCGCAGGACTGGCGCTGGCGCTCGCTCAGCTTGTCGACCCTCTCACCTCGGTCAGCACGTCGTGCGGCAGCTGCCATCTGATCGAGCTGACCGATGAGCACTCCAGGCCCAGCTCGGCGCTCGGCGGCGACGTCTGCCGCGCCTGCCACGGATACAACCGGGTCACAGCGGCGGCCGTCGCTGCGGATTGGCCACGACGTGCGACGGCTGGCGCGTGCCTCGACTGCCACGGTCGACCGGGCATTCCTGCTCCGCATGGAGCGCTCGACTCCTCGCATGAGGGCCAGCCACTCGACGATGACGGCACGCCGGCCGACAGCTGCTCCGGCGACGTCTGCCATGAGGCCACTGATGTGCGCGAGCTACACGCCGAGATCGGCTGCACGATCACCGGCTGTCACGGCATCGGTGGTTCGATCAACGGCTCCGGACTCCTGAGTTGCGGCGGCAATGACTCAGATCTCGGATGCCACGTAGGGTACTCGTCGTTTGCGAACCACAAGAGTGTTTCCGGCATGCATGACGCCGTGGAGATGAACGCGTCCGGCCAGCCCGACCCGGGCTCCTGCGTGCGATCCGGCTGTCACGTCTCCAACGACCTCGCCGAACTCCACACCGGGGGGTGCGAGATCGACGGCTGTCACGTCGCCGGTACCAGACCCTCCAACCTTTCGTGCGGGGGCCCGGACGCTGAGCCCTGTCACACCGGATACACATCCACGCAGCACTTCGCCGACCACAACGCGAACCGCAGCGGCACGGTCAACGGCATCACCTACACCGCCGGCGAGAACACCGGATGCTTCGGCTGCCACTCCGCCGACCTCGTGACTGCGCACACCGGCACAAGCGGCGCACCGATCGCCGGCGGCGGCGCCACCAGCTGCCGGGTCTGCCACACCGACAGCCGCGACCCCGGCAACGGGCGCTACGCGGGACTCGACGCGGTGAAGAGCGCCATCGCCCGCCGCGACACGCGCTGTATCTCCTGCCACGACAGCGGTTCGGCCACGCCCGGCAACGGCCACGCGGCTTCACCCCACAAGCGCTTCACGACGCAAGACCCGCGCCCCGCCGGCTTCGTCTGGTCCAATCCATTCGCCGCATGGAGAGGTGCTCTGAACGCACCGGTCGGCGGCGGGCACAACGTCGTTGCTGCCGCGACGGTGGGCGCGAACGCCGACAAGAACTTCCCCATGGTGGAGTACTCCACGCGCGGCACTGTCTACCGCTGGGCGCTCCCCCCCAACACCGGTGACACCGCGTGGCTCAAACCCATCAACGGTCAGGAGCTACGAACCGAGGATGAGATTCGCCACGCGAAGATCGCGTGTGACGACTGCCATGTGTTCGACGTCGAGCCCACGGGACCGCACGGGTCCGCCGTCAAGGTCCGGATAGACCCGGCGTACAGCCAGACCCAGTACGCCAATCCGACACGGGGCCTTGAATCGCAGTTCGCCGCCACGGGAACCGACCGCGTCATCTGCATGAAGTGCCACCGCCTCTCGTTCGGCTCAGTCGAGGGCAGTGACGATCCCGGGGGGAATCCCGTCCATGCGCAGCACGCCAAACACATCGGTGCGCCGGTCTGGCACCCGCTGCGGTACGGCGAGAAGTGCGTCGACTGTCATATCCGCATACCGCACGCGTCATTAAGTCCGAGGCTTCTTGTGCGCACGGTCAGCAGTCCGGACAGACCTGCCGATACCTATCCATACATCGCGAAAAACCACGACGGACTGGCGGGAGTGCTCTTGCGCACGTACGACCGTCCTACCGACCTCACGAAGGCGAGCTGCGTGACCGGAGGCTGCCACGGCTACCACTCCGATACCAACCACCCAGAGCCGTCGGACGTGCCGACGGCGACGTACTGGCCCTAGAAGCTCTGCCAGGCACGGTATCCGCGTCTGGCTGCACGAGGAAGTGACCGCGGGATTACAAGGGGCACGAGAGAACGAAGGAGCCAAGATGAGACGGAGCAGATGGGTCACGGGACTCGTGCTGGGGCTGGCGGTCATCGCCGTCGCCGCACCCGCCCAGGCGCTCGGGGCGACGGCGAACGGCATCGGGTACGCCGGGAGCTCGAAGTGCCTCGAGTGTCACGGCAGAACCACGGGGCGATGGCAGGTGGGGTCGTACGTCAACACCCTGCACAGCATCAACGTCCGGACTGTCGCCGAGATCGGCGGCGTGGACAGCATCTTCCCCGCCCCGAACACATCGGCGTGGCCTTCGCCGCTCTTCGCTGGCGGCACGTTCCGGTTCGCTCCCGCCGACGTCGCATACCAGCTAGGTGGACATGACTCGCATACCACGCGCTTCATCTCGAAGTACGGTAACGACAAGGCCAACACGCTCTCTACCGGCTACACCCAGCCCACCACGGCAGGGCCGAAGGACGATCTCGTCCTGTTCAACGGGCGCTACCTGTCGCACGAGGGCTACTGGAACCCCGGTGCCATTGGCCCGCGACTGGTCTTGCAGAACTGCGGCCCGTGCCACTTCACCGGCGTGAACCGCCCTGCGGCTCAAAGCTACACGCTGCCCAACGGCAGCAAGATGGCGCCGGACACCCCCACGAGCTTCAGCGAGTACAGCATCCGCTGCGAGTCGTGCCACGCCGCGAACGGCGGCGACAAGCACTGGAACACCGGCGTGCCGGTTTCGCGGACCCCGACAGCTCTCAGCAGCCAGACCTGCGGCCAGTGCCACGTGAAGTTCACGTCGAAGCAGCGCAACGCCACGAACGGATCGTGGTCGAGCCCCAACGGGTTCACCCCCGATCAGAAGCTGTCCGATTTCGGGACGGTCCTCGGCTCGCAGTGGGTCAAGAAGTCGCTAGGGGACCCCGAGCCTTCGATACCCGCCACTGACCCGACCTTCTTCCCCACCGGGCATCTCAAAGCCGGCGGCCACGGCGACGGGCTGTACAACGAGTGGCAGCTCTCCGCGCACTCGCACTCGCTGCGGACGCAGAACGGTCAGCTCTACATACCCTTCCTGCAAGACGAGTGTCTGCCGTGCCACTCAGGCGAAGGGTTCCTTCAGAGCATCGGATACGGCGCCGACGGACCGAACGACATCGGGCTGCACCGCTCCAGCATCGCAAGCGACACGCTCAACATCGAGTGTGGCGTATGCCACGCAGTTCACCCGAAGTCCGGCACGAGCACGAAACTGCGTCTCGAGGCGGACGAGCTGTGCATGAAGTGTCACGTTCAGGGCACCGCGGAGATCCGAAGCGGTAAGGGCCTGCTCGGCGTCAGCGATACCGGCAAGTGGATGCCGGGGGCCGAATGCTACGAATGCCACATGCCTCGCACCGCAGGTAACCGAAGCCACCGCCTCAAGATCATGATGCCCGGCGACGCCGCGAAGTGGGAAGATCAGTTCGATGAGCCCGGGGATGTGGACTCCTGTTCGCCGTGCCATCACGGCCAGACGCTCGAGGAGCTGCAGGAAGAGATCGATACATGGCAGGAGGCTACCGAGGCGCGTGTCGCCCGGGCTGAATCGGCCATCGCCGCTGCGAAGAAGCGCCGGGCCGCCTCGACGACCGCTGGCAAGACGCTCCTGTCCGCCGCGAACAAGAATGTATCTCTGGTCAAGGGCGACGGCAGCAACGGCGTCCACAACTACCCGTATGCGACCGCAGGACTTGCCAAGGCGAGCGTGTACGCCAAGGGCGTGGGCGCACGCTTCACCGCGTTCGGATCGACGGGCTACGCGGGCGGCGGGAGAACCTCGCTTGTCTTCGGTACACTCAAGTTCGGAGACGGCTCGGGCGCCAAGGGCGAGACCATCGCCATCGAGGCGGCACCCGCAGGGACGAGCAGGTGGGCGGTTGTCGGCTCCACGACCGCCGGAGACGGTGGTTCGTTCGCATACGCCGTCAAGCCGGTGCGCTCGACAAGCTACCGCGCACGCTGGGCGCCGCGCCCGCTTGCCATCGTACGCAGCAACGTGACGACCGTTCGCCGATAGAATGCAGGAAGTGAAGATGCAGCAGCGATATGCCGATGGGGTAGAGTGGCAGCATGATGATGCGCCGACCTTGGTCGGGCGAAGGGGGATTCGATGAAGAACTGGTCAATCAGAACGAGGATTCTGCTCGGCGTCGCCGCGGTCAACCTCATCGGGATGATGGTAGTGATGGTCTACCTGCACGAGTCGTACTCGGGAGGCCTCGACGTCACCGAGCAGAAGTCAGCGACGCTGGGCGTGTCCGCCTGGAACGTAGTCAGCGAGATAGGGGCCGACGAGTTCGGGCCCCTCACTACGCGTGAGGGCGCGCAGAAGCACGTAGAGTCACTGAAGCTGATCACGGGCGCCGAGTACGGCCTAATGCTCGACAAGACCCTACTCAACCAAGAGGAGTACGCGAAGGCCGCCGAAGAGGCCGGCCTCGCAAACGACTGGGACGAGCGCGAGACGTACGTCTTGATCGCGACCACCGATGGGGCGATCTCCGAAGAGATGCAGCTCCAGGCCTCCCCGGATACGATTCCCGAGATCGGCAAGATCGTCGGCGTCGAGAACGGTGCCTGTTCACTGATGTGTCACGGCGAGGTCGGCGGTGAGGGCGACTTCTGGGGCGTGCGGTGGAGCAAGGACGACAAGAGCCGTGGACACGTCGTGTTCCCGGTGGATGACGATTCGGGTAAGCCGGTGGGCGTCGTCTACGCAATAGAGGACATCAGCCCCCAAGCTGACTCCGCCCGCGTGACGATGGTGAACACCGGAGCCGTTATCATCGGCGGACTGCTCGCCGGCACGATCGTGATCGCGCTCATGCTGAATGCTCTCGTGTTCAGGCGCCTCGAGCGCATGATGACGAGCATCCAGGACATCTCGGTACGCGTCGCCGGAGGCGACTTCGGCGCCCACTTCACGCCCGATGGGACGACCGACGAGATCGGCCGCTTCGAGGAGTTCTTCGCTCGGTTCATGGATCTGATGGCCGGAACCCTGAAGTCCCTGATGAAGTAGCACCTTGCGAAGATAGCACCGTCTGAGGGAGCCCCGATCGGGGCTCCCTCATCTGTGTCTAGGCCGAGCACGGGACGCCCTGAACGGGTAGAGTGACCAGCGAGCCCGAAACCGGGCATCCCCGCCCGAAGGAGGCTTCAACCATGGCACCCAAACCCGGCGACACGGTACGCGTTCACTACCGCGGCACTCTGGCGGACGGCTCGGAGTTCGATTCGAGCGCCGGACGCGAGCCCCTCGAGTTCGAAGTGGGCGCAGGTCAGGTGATACCGGGCTTCGACGAGGCGGTTGCTGACCTCGAAATCGGCGGCAGCGCCACCGTCAACATCGAGCCCGACAACGCATACGGCGAGCGCGCGGAGGAGGCTGTTCAGGAGTTCCCGCGTGAGGCCTTCGGCGACCAGGTGCCTGAGGTGGGCTGGACCGTTGAACTGCAGGCCCCGGACGGATCGCATATGGCGGCCATCATCAAGGACGTGGGCGACGAGATGGTCACGCTCGACTTCAACCACCCGCTTGCCGGCGAGCAGCTGACGTTCGAGATCGAGCTTGTCGAGATCGTCGCCGGACCCTCGGGGATCATCCTCCCGTAGCGGATCGCAGCGCGCCGCCAAAAGGCCGTCGTGCGCCGGATCGCCCGGACACGGCGGCCTTTCTCACGCACCGGACTCGTCGTCCTCCCAATCGGAGTAGTCGACATTTTGTGTGCGCAGATAGTCTGTGACGCCCGAGCCAACCGTCGGGAAGAACCGATCGCGCCCGATACGCTCGACCAGCCCGAAACGGTCCAGCTTGTCGCGCACCGGACCTTTCATCTCGGCAAACGTCCACTCCACCCCGGCGTCCCCGAGCTCGTCGGCCATCTCGCACAGTACCTCTGCTGCGGTCGAGTCGATCTCGGTGATCGGCTCAGCGGCGATCATGACACGACGCACATCGTAGGGTGCGTCCTCGATGGCGCCGCGCACCCGCTCGCGAAACAGGTTCGCGTTGGCAAAGAACAGCGGGGCGTCGAAGCGCACGATCACGAGCCCCGGGACCAGATTGGCCTCCGGGTGCCGCTGCGTGTCGTGGTAGCCCTTCAACTGATCGACGCGGCCCAGCACGGCAGTTCTCGGCTGCCAGCCGCGGCGCACGAAGTCCAGGATCGAAAGCGCAATCGCCAAGCCGATGCCCTCGAGCACGCCCAGAAGCACCACGCCAAGAAGTGCCGCGATCGCCAGCCAGAACTCCGAGCGATCTGCGCGCAGCAACACGCGTAGCTGTTTGGGCCCGAACAACTTGCCGACAGCCGCGATCACCACTGCGGCGAGCGCAGGCTGGGGCAACTCCGCGAAGAGCCCGGTTCCGACGACCAGCACGAGTGCGATGCCTGCAGCTGCTACGAGTCCCGCGACCTGCGTGCGAGCACCTGAGGCCTCTGCCGCGGGCGTGCGCGAGGAGCTGGACGAGACGGGGAAGCCCGAGAACAAGCCGGTCGCCAGGTTCACCACGCCGAGTGCGAGAATCTCGCGGCCGGGATCGATATCCTCGCGGCGCCGAACGGCGAGCGAACGTGACAGCACGCTCGTGTCGGCGATGGACACGAGCGTGATGCCCAGCGCGGCCATCCACATAGTCCGGTCGAGGGGTACCGTCGCAGGCCACGTGAACGCGGGAAGTCCCTGAGGAATGGCGCCGACGACAGCGACCCCGTGCGCGGGCAGGTCGAGGGCCACCGACGCGGCAATCGACGCCACCACGCCCACGAGCATGCCCGGGAAGCGCGGTCCAAGTCGGTCGAACCCGGCAATCACGGCGAGGGCGCCCAACCCTGTTGCGAGCGCCCAAACGTTGGTCTGCGCAAACCCCGCGACGATGGCTCCCGCCCGCTCCCAGATCGCGTCACCATCGACGGAGAAGCCCAACAGCCGTGGAAGCTGGCTCACGATGACGACGATAGCGATGCCGTTCAGGTAGCCGTAACGAATCGGGCGCGAGATCAGGTCCGTGAGCCGGCCCAGCCGAAGCGCACCGGCGGCCAAGCTCATCGCCCCCACCATCACCGCCAGCAGCCCTGCCGTCGCTACCGCCGTCGCCGTGTCTCCGGCCGCAAGCGGGAGCACGGCCACTGCCACAAGCGGCGCGATCGACGAGTCAGGGCCGTAGACAAGCACGGGCGAGGGGCCGGTGAGCCAGTAGGCGATCAACGGCACGAGCGACGCGTAGAGGCCGTAGATCGGCGGCAACCCTGCAACCTGCGCGTAGGCCAGCCCCACCGGCACCATCAGGGCAACGAGCACGAACCCGGCCGAGACGTCACCCGGCAGATACTCGCGACGGTAGGTCAGAAGCGTCTCGATGCCCGGCAGCCAGCGGCGCCCGCGCCCCAGAGTGGCTGGCAACGCCGAGAGGGGTCGATCGTGGGGAGCGTGCTCAGACCCGCTCGGACCATGCGCCGGACGATGCGCTTCGGGCGCCGAGCCTTGCCGGCTTCTGGACGTGGACTTCATAGGTGGGTGTATTCCCGAAGGGCCCCCCGCAGAGGACCCTTCGTTAGATCACGTGTTTGGTCAGCCGTCTCCCGGCTCTACTTCTTCACGGGATAACACACCACGACGGTACGATTGTCCCCCTGCCACTTGGGCACGCAGGTGTACAGGATGAGCTTTGCCTTTGAGCCCACGCGGAATCTGAGCTTGTTGCCAGCGGCCTTCTGCGTGGATACGGATGCCACTCGGTAGGTGTACGTACGTCCGCCCACCTTCACTCGAACCTTGTCGCCCACTCGAAGCTGGGGCAGACGGCGGAACTGGCTCGAAATTCGGTGACCGGCGATCACGGAGGCACCTGCCGTGCCGAGCTTGGCCGACGTCGGCTGGCGCCAAACTCCGTTCGCCAGCGCGCTCATGGAGCTGCCCTCGACGAGCCGGACGTTCAAGCCGATAGCGGGAATACTGACGCTGCTGGAGATCCTGCGGCTCGCAACGGCGCGCGCCTTGAGCGAGCTGTCACTCGCCTCAGCGGGCCGTATCGCGGACGAGATCGCCTCACCAGGGGACGGCAGAGGCAGGCCGTACGAGGCGCCCACTTCCATTCCCCCGATGATCATCACCGCACTGAACAGCAGCGCGGAGGTGATGTGTCGGTTGCGAGCGTGCCCCATCGGATTGCGCGAACGGCCGCTCCAAGCGAACCCGAGAGAGAGCATCGCGAGGAGGCCGATCAGACCGAGGGTGATGTCCTCCGAACCGCTCGTGCGCACAGCGTACGTCGGCGTATCGCGAACAACCACCGCGGCCGTCGCAGCCTCGACCGGAGTCTGGTCGGAGCGCACCCATGCCCGGTTGCGAACCGTCGTGCCATTCGAGACGCTGCTGTTGACCGACGACCTGAGGGTCAGTTCGACACTCTCGCCTGCGGCCAATGTCCCGATGTTCCACCTCAGCGAAGGTGCCCTGCTGTCATCGCTGCCAGGGCCCGTGATGCTGCCCCTTACATACGTTGTCCCCGAGGGAACCGTGTCGGTAGCCACCACATTGGTCACGGGCAACAGGCCGCTGTTCGTGACCATGATGGTCCACTCCAGGACGCTGCCCGTGCGGACCGTGGTGCCCGAGGTGTTGCGGACGCTCTTGGTGATGTCGAGTGAGACGACATCGTGACTCACCAGTGGGGTCGTTCCCGCGAGAATCCCGCTCTCGGTCCAAGACGCCCGGTTCTCGATACCTGCACCGGATACGGCCAGAGTCCCAACGGTCACTCTGAATACGAGCGCACCGCTCGCGCCCGGTGGTACGGCCCCTAGCGCGACGTTGATCGCTCGCGTAGCGGCGTTGTAGTTGCCCGAGTCCGGAATCGGTGTTCCGTTGAGAACGAGCGTTCCGGGCTGGAGGGTCACCTCAGGGCCGAGGGTGTCGACCAAGGCAGCCGCCGGCACGGTCGTCGCAGTGCTGTTCGCATAGGTGATGCGGTACTCGATCGTCTGGCCCGGCGAGACAGGGTCCCCACCAGGAGGGTCGGCCGTCTTGGCGACCGCGAGTACCGGCTGTGCCGGGAGCGCCGCAACGTCGTTGTTCGTGATGATCACGGTCTTGTTGTCGCCCGGAGCCAGCGTGATGTTGCCGTTCGCGTCACCATCGCCGCTGAACGTCGCGGTGTACGCGGCCGAGGCGTCCTCGCTCACCGCGTAGGTACCGGC